>USLD01000062.1 GCA_900555495.1 uncultured Slackia sp.
AGCGGCTCAACATGTAGTAGCGCGTGGCGTCGATGCCGACCTCGTCGATAAGCTCCTCGAAGGTGATCATCTCGCCGGTACGCTTGGACATGCGGACGGGTTTGCCGTCGCGGAACAGGTTGACCAGCTGGCCGAGCATGATCTCGAGCGCGCCGGGATAGCCCATGGCGGACAGAACGGCGGCGACGCGGGCGATGTAGCCGTGGTGGTCGGCGCCCCAGATGTTGATCAGGTGGTCGAAGCCGCGCAGCTTCTTCCAGTAGTGGTAGGCCACGTCGGAAGCGAAATAGGTGTAGTCGCCGTCGGCCTTGCGCACGACGCGGTCCTTCTCGTCGCCGTACTTGGAGGAGCGGAACCACACGGCGCCGTCCTGGTCGTAGATGTCGCCCTGGTCGCGCAGGTTATCGAGGCAGAAGTCGAACGGGCTCTTGCCGTCGAACTCGTCGGAGGGGATGTACATCTCGCGCTCGGACTGCCAACGCTCGAAGTGGTTGCCGAAGCGGGTCGTGATGTCGCGGAACATCTTCATGATGTAGGCGTAGCCGTACTCGCGGAACTCGACCATGCGCTCGTTCTCGTCGGCGTCGACCCACTTGTCGCCGTCGCGGTCGATGATTTCCTTGGCGATGTCGTTGACGTACAGGCCGTTATAGCCGCCCTCGGGCACCTCGGCGTCTTCATGGCCGAACTGCTGCAGATAACGGGCGGCGATGGACAGGCCGAACTTGTCCATCTGGACGCCGTGGTCGTTGATGTAGAACTCCTCGAACACATCGTAGCCGGCATGGCGCATCAGGTTGGCCGTCGCGGAACCCAGAGCGGCCCAGCGGCCGTGGCCCACGTGCATGGGGCCGGTAGGATTGGCGGAAATGTACTCGATGTTGACCTTGCGCATGCCCTCGGGCACGGTGCCGCGGCCGTAATCGCCCTTCTCGGAGCGGACCTTGGTCACGACGTCCTGCAGCGCATCGTTGTTCAGGTAGAAGTTGATGAAGCCGGGGCCTGCGATCTCGACCTTGTTCACCAGCGTATTCTCGGGAATGGCGTCGACGATGACCTGAGCGATTTCGCGAGGATTCTTCTTAGCGAGCTTCGCGCAGCGCATAGCGGCCGTGCACGCCCAATCGCCGTGGCCTTCGTCTCGGGGTCGCTCGAGCGTGATTTCGGGAGCGTTTTCCATCTGAAGTTTGCCGGAAGCGATGGCCGCGTCCAGCGCAGCTCCGATAAGCTGCGTCAGTTCCTCGCGAGGTTGCATAGGTTCCTTCCCTTTCGTTCGAGCTGAGGCCGCATGCCGCACCGGACGGCATGGGCTGAAAATACCTATAAGCTTTCTGATTGTACCATGCGCGACATCAGGTGTTTCCCGCGCAGGAGAAAAGGGAAGAACCGCACTTTTGGACACTTGCACAAAAATGCGAAGGCCGAAGAAGCTTGGAAACGATTCATTTATTTGCATATATTGACACGAAATAACTACTTTATGGGATATCTAAAATTTATTCGAGTAAAAACCTCATGAGTATGCACAAAGTTAGCATCACATGAACTTCACATTTAACGAACTGCATAAGGAATGTCTGTTTATGCACGGCGAAAACACGACTCGACGCAAGGACGGTCGCACGCTTCGCCTCTTCGCGTTATCATGTTCGAGAATAATACACCCGCTCCCCTGTTCGACCCGCCCATCGCCGAACAGGATTTGCGATGACACGGCGCGCCGAGCGCAGGAGGGTCCATGATCGACTTCGAGAAAGAATGGGAGCTCGTCCAGCAGACGCGCCCGAAGCCCAACGACGCGCAGGGGTGGAATAAACGCTCCGCACGCTACGACAACAAGGACATGAAGAACGCCTATGCGGAAGACTTCCTGAAGCTGGCGGAAATCTATCCGAACGAATCGGTCTTCGATATGGGATGCGGAACCGGAACGCTGGCCGTCATGCTGGCCGAGCGCGGCTGCGACGTGCATGCCGCCGACTTCAGCGACGGCATGCTGGCCAAACTGGCCGAAAACGCCGCCGTCCGCGGCGTCGAAGGCATCGATGCGTTCAAGATGAGCTGGGAAGACGACTGGTCCGCCTTCGGCATCGAAGACGACATGGTCGATGTGGCCATCGCGTCGCGCTCCATGTCGGTCGCCCGTCTGGACGAAGCGCTCGACAAGCTGACGCGCATCGCGCGCCGCAAATGCTGCATCACCATGACCACGGGCACGGCGCCCTACGTCGACAGCCGCATCCTCGCCGCGATCGGCGTTCCCGCCGCCTCGACGAAAGACTATCTCTACGCCTTCGGCATCCTGGCCCAGAAAGGCCTCGAGCCCAAGGTCGACTACATCTATTCGACGCGCAAGGACACCTTCGACTCGCATGCCGAGGCGCTAGCCGACTTCACGCGTATGATCGACCGCTGCGGAACGCCCCTGAGCGATGCCGAACGCGATGCGGCCATCGAGAAGCTTTCCGCCTGGCTCGAACAGCATATCGTCGAAAACCCCGATGCCGGCAAGCCCGACCGCAAAGGCGTGCCCGAAGGCCTTCTGTGCCTCGACGTGCTGCGCATCGTGTCGTGGGCCTTCATCTCCTGGGACCCCCGTCCGCAAAACGCCTATTAAGCGGCGCATCACCTCCCGCGACACGCCGCTTCGCCCCGAACCGCATCGGCGCCGCCGCGCCGCACCCTGCGCCCGCGCACGCGGGCCCGAAAGAAAGGACCGGCCATGTCGGATATCCCCTCCATGATTTCGCTCGAAGAGGCCCGCGCGCTCGTGGTCTCGCACGTAAACGTCCTGCCCGCCGAGACCGTGCCGCTGCTCGATGCGATCGGACGCGTCGCGGCCGCCGATGTGAAAAGCGATATGGATGTGAGCCCCTTCGCCCACGCCGCCATGGACGGCTTCGCCGTGCATGCGAGCGATCTGGCCGAAGCGTCGGGAAATACGCCCGTCGAGCTCGACGTCATCGCCGATGTCCCCGCAGGAAGCACCTATGAAGGAGCTATCGAGCCCGGCCGCTGCGTGCGCATCATGACGGGCGCCGCCCTTCCCGCCGACGTCGACTCGGTCGTGAAATACGAAATCGTCGAAACCGTCTCGGGCGACGGGAAAACGGGCAGCCGCGTCCGCTTCAGCGAGCCCTGCAAGCTCGGCAGCAACGTGCGCGAAGCGGGCGAAGAGGCGCGCGAGGGCGAAACGGTCGTGCATGAAGGCGAAGTCATCCACCCCGCAGGCATCGGTTTTCTCGCCGGATGCGGCGCGCTCGAAGTGGCCGTGCGCCGTCGCCCGCGCGTGGCGGTGATCCCCATCGGCAGCGAGCTGGTCGAGCCGCCCGCCAAGCCGGGTCCCGGCCATATCCGCAACTCCAACGGCTACGCCATGGCGGCCTGTGCGCGCGATGCGGGTGCGGTCTGCGACATCCTGCCCATCGTCATCGACGACGAGGACCTGCTGGCCCAAGCCGTCGAACGCGCGGCAGCCGAATACGATTTCGTCGTGACCACCGGAGGCGCTTCCAACGGCGATTTCGACTTCATCAAGCCCGTCGTCGAACGCCTCGGCACGCTGTATATGACCACTGTGAACATGCGCCCCGGCAAAGCCCAGACGTTCGGCCTGGTGAACGGCACGCCCGTGTTCGGCCTGCCTGGCAATCCGGCGGCCGCCTACATGGGCTTCTCGCTGATCATCCGCCCGGCGCTGCGCGCCATGCAGGGCTACACGGCCCTCGAGCATCCGTGCGTCAAGGCTCGCATCACCTCGTCGAAGAAAAAGAAGGACCCGCGTCGCATCTTCTCGCGCGCCACGATCGCACGCGGCGCCGACGGCGTGCTCGAGGTGACCCCCGCCAAAAACCAGAGCTCCGGCCTGTTCGGCGTCATCCAGAAAAGCAACTGCGTCGCCATCATGCCCGAAGGCCTCGACCCCGTGCGCGAGGGCGACATGGTAGAGTGCATTCTGCTCGATGCGCCCGAGGACATCGTCCTGTAACGCGCTCGAGGCCGTCCCGACGGACGGATGCGGGAAGAAATCACGGAAAGAGGAATCCATGACTGAAGAATATCGGGAGCCCTGTCCCACCTTCGCCATCATCACCTGCTCCGACACGCGCACGCTCGAAACCGACTCCGCGGGCGCGGCGCTCGAGGCGCTCATCGCCGAACGCGGCTGGACCTGCCTCGAACGCGTCGTGGTTGAAGACGACCGCCCCTTCATTTCGGGCGCCCTGCTCCATGCGATCCAGGACCTCGAAGCCGACTTCGTGCTGACTTGCGGCGGCAGCGGCCTTTCTCCGCGCGACGTGACCCCGGAGGCCACGCGCGACGTGTGCACGCGCGACGTCCCCGGCATCGCCGAGGCCATGCGCGCCCACAGCATGCGCATCACGCCGCGCGCCATGCTGTCTCGCGCCGTGTGCATGCAGCGCGACAACAGCATCGTCATCAACCTGCCCGGCAGCGAGAAGGCGGCGCGAGAGAACTGGGAGGGCGTCGTCGACGTGCTTCCGCACGCCGCACTCATGATGCAGGGCGCGGGCCACTAAAAACCGACACAGCAAAAGAGGTCGCGATCGCGACCTCTTTTCACTTTGCCCAAGCAAGCAGGAATGCGGGCGGACCGCTCGTATTCCTCAGGCTTGAAATTCGAAAAACCGCGCATGCGGAACGAAGCGCATATCCCCGCAGAAGGACGGTAGCAGCGGTCGGCTCGCCCGCACTTCTACGAGCGCTCCCACAGACCCGTCTTGCCGCCGTCTTTCTTGAGAAGCCTCACGTCCATGATTTCCATGCCGCGATCGACCGCCTTGCACATGTCATAGACGGTCAAGCACGCCACGCTCGCAGCCGTGAGCGCCTCCATCTCGATGCCGGTTTTGCCGGTGACGCCGCACGTCGTGATGACATGGATGCCCACTAGGCCGTCCGTGCGATCGCCCTCGCGCACCGGCTCGCACGACACTTTCGCCTTCGTGATATTGAGCGGATGGCACATGGGAATGAGCTCGCTGGTCTTTTTCGCCGCCATCACGCCCGCCACGCGCGCACAGGCGAGCACGTCGCCTTTCGCAGCAGCGCCCGACGTGATCAGCTCGAGGGTCTCGGGCTTCATCGCGATGAAGCCTTCCGCCACGGCGACGCGTTCGGTGTCGGCCTTCTGCGACACGTCCACCATGCGCACATCGCCCTGTTCGTCGATATGGGTCAACGTCTCGGTCATTGCTCTCTCCTATCCGCCGATCTGGCTCATGCCGCGTCGGGTCCCCACTTTATCGTGATGCTCATCGGGCTTGGCGCCCAAGGCCTCGTACAAAACGGCGCGCACCGCATCGTCGAATCCGCCCGAACGAAGCGCCGCCCGCACGTCGAATTCGTCGTCGGAGAACAGGCAGGGCCTGATTTTGCCGTCGGCCGTCAAACGCAGCCTGTTGCACTCGCTGCAGAAGTGGCGTGAAAGCGGCGAGATGAATCCGACCGTTCCCTGCGCGTTCTCGAACTCGAAGTAGCGCGCAGGGCCCCACCCCGAAGGCCTGTGCTTCGATGCAGGACGCAGGCGTCCGAGCCCTGCGGCTTCGGCCTGTTCGTCGATCATCGCACGCAGCTCGTCACTCGGGATGACGTCCTCCTTGCCCCATCCGCACCCGCATGAGCCGGCGCTTTCGCCCACCGGCATGTATTCGATGAAGCGCACATGCAGCGGACGGTCGATCGACATGCGTGCGAACGACAAGACGTCCTGGTTCAGCGAGCGCACGACCACGGCGTTCAGCTTTACGGGCGAAAAGCCCGCCTCGAGCGCCGCGTCAATACCTGCCATGGCGTCTTCGAACGATCCGCAACGCGTGATGGCACGGTACTGCTCGGGGTCGAGCGTATCGAGCGAGATATTCACGCGCGAAAGACCCGCTTCTGCAAGCTCCGCGGCCATGCGCGGCAGAAGGATGCCATTCGTCGTCAACGCGACGCTTTCGATGCCGGGGATGCCCTTCAGCGCACGAATCAGATCCGTCGCACCGCGGCGCACGAGCGGTTCGCCGCCCGTCAATCTGACGCGCGTGATGCCCATATCGGCCGCGATCCGTACCAGACGCTCTATCTCCTCAAGCGTTAGGATGTCATCGTGAGAAAGCGCATGGACCCCTTCTTCGGGCATGCAGTAGATGCAACGGAGGTTGCATCGGTCCGTCAAAGAAATGCGCAGATAATCTATCGTGCGACCGTGAGAATCCTTCATGGAGGCCCCTCCCCCTTTTATGCTCATACGCGAATAGTATAGAGCATGCAGGCGGCCTTGGGCGAAAAACGACACTCGAACGCCCCCATATGCGCACGCCGCCCGAAAAAAAGCCGGGCGCTTGCGGTGCCGCCGTCCTCCTTCGCTAACGTGTGACCAGGTACATGCTTCGCGGCGGTATTTCGATCAGGAATTCATCGCCTTCCTCGGGCAGCGGCTCGCACGATGCCGCCAGCTTGTCCACCTTCCATTGGATATGATTCTTGAGGAACTTCATCGTGCTGTCCTCTTCCGCGGCGTCTTTCGCCACGTCCGCGCCTTCCGCATCGAGAAACGACAGCATCACGGTGCGCTCGAAACGCGAATCGCTCACACGGTCGGCCCTCACGCGGAATACGTTGGGGCCCGGCCCGCTCGCGCGGCGCAACATGAAGGCGCGCACCCCGAACCATTTCACATCGCGCGGAACCGTTTCGGCCGTATGAAGCGAAATGCCCCATTCCGGCAAACGCACCTCTTCGTCATCGACGTAGACGGCGGACGTCGTGTTCTTGCATCCCGACAGCTTGACCGCCGCAAGGCTCGTGGGGTGATGAACCACCTGGTCTTTAGGCCCTATTTCGTCGATATGGCCCGCATCGACCACGGCGATGCGGTCGCAGAAGCGGTAGGCTTCGTCGATATCGTGGCTGACATAGAGAATCGTGCCCTCGAATTCCTCGAACAGGCCGATGAGATTCTGCTCGAGCGAGCTTTTCAGATGCGCGTCGAGCGCGGAAAACGGCTCGTCCAGCATAAGGATCCCCGGATTCGCCGCCAGCATGCGCGCAAGCGCGACGCGCTGCTGCTGGCCGCCCGAAAGCTGGGCGGGATAGCGCCCTTCCATACCCACCAGGCCGAACCTGCGCAGCTGGGCCTCCACGATGCGGTCACGCCGGTCGGGCTGCATGCCCCGGTCCATGCCCGCCGTCACGTTCTGGCGCACGGTCATGTTGGGAAACAGCATGTAGTTCTGGAACAGCAGGGCGGTCTTGCGCTGCTGCGGCGTCAGGTCGCCCTTCGCGCGGCGGCCGGGCGCCTTGTCGAAAAACGTCGTTCCGTTCACCACGATACGGCCGGCATCGGGCTTCTCGATGCCGGCAATGCAACGCAGCGTCAGCGATTTGCCGCAACCCGACGCGCCCAGAAAACCGAGCGTCTCGTTTCCAGCCGCGAACGCCGCCTCGAGGCGGAATCCGCCCATCGACTTCTCGATATCGACTTCCAGACTCACGAGCCTGCTCCCTTTCTCGGTAATGCGACGACGGGCGCTTGCACGGCGCCCGTCCTGAATGCGGTTTCG
>USLD01000063.1 GCA_900555495.1 uncultured Slackia sp.
TCGCTGTTAGAATTGGACCTTGGGGGCGACGTCCGCCCCGGCAGCGGCATCGAAGCTGTCGCGCTGCTTGAAGCCCATCATCCCGGCGAACAGCACCGCCGGGAACGTCTGGATGGCCGTGTTGAACTTCATGACCGTGTCGTTGTAGCTCTGGCGCATGTAGCTGATCTTGTCCTCCGTGTTGGACAGTTCGGCCTGGAGCTGCTGGAAGTTGGCGTTCGCCTTCAGGTCGGGATATGCCTCGGACACGGCGAACAGGCCCCTCAGCGAGCCCGTCAGAGCGTTGTCGGCGGCCATCTTGTCATGGGCGTTCGATGCGTTCGCCACGGCAGAGCGCGCGGCGGTCACGCCCTCGAGCGTCTTGGACTCGTGCGATGCGTAGCCCTTCACCGTTTCGACCAGATTCGGAATCAGATCGAGGCGGCGCTGCATCTGAACGTCGATCTGCGACCAAGCGTTATCCACCCTGTTGCGCATTTTCACCAGGTTGTTGTACATCACGATCGCCGCAACGACGAGCGCCGCGATGACAAGGGCGATTACCAAAAAGACCATGGGTCCCTCTTTCCTCAGCGTGCGGGAGCCTCCGTGCTCCTTGAAGCGATTATATCGGCTCCACGGCACGGACGCTTTTCTGAAAACGCGCCGTTACCAGCTTTTATGCACGGCGCCGACATTCGTGCGCGCCGCGCCAGGAACGCGTCCCTCGACGATACGAGCGCCCGCCGATGTGAACGAACAGCTGCGCGCCCACCAGCCGCGCTGCTTCGCCGCCGACACGATGGCGTAAGCCGCATTCATCGACTCGCATACGCAAAACGTCGCCGATCCGCTTCCCGAAAGAAGTACGCACGGCTCGCCCGTGATCGCATCGCGTGCTACGCCGGCCTGCTGCTGCAGCCAGTCCTTCGCCTCGACCAGCTCAGGCATCACCGTTTCGGACGCGGCGGCAAGGTTGTTGTACAGCTGCACGTCTTTGGCACGCTCGGCCGAAACACCCTGCGCCTGCAAGTCCGCCCGACCCGAGCTCTCGTCGAACGCACGGTAAGCCGCCGCCGTCGAAACGCCGCCGTCGGGGCGCACCAGCACGACGGGAGCGTTCATGGGCGCAAGGTCGCGCTCGAACACATCGCCGCGACCGCCGAGCTGCGCGCAGCCGCCGCGCAGGAAAAACGGCACGTCGGCGCCGATCTTCGATGCAACGGCGAAAACGCGCTCGTCATCAGGGTCGATGCCGAACACACGGCACGCCGCCAAAAGCGCAGCCGCCGCGTTCGACGATCCGCCGCCCAGGCCCGCCGCGTGCGGAATGTGCTTGTCGATATGCACGGTGAAACGGTAGCCCGCATCGGACAGGCCGAATTCGTCGGCAAGCGCCATGATAGCCTTATAGGCGATGTTGTCTTCGGACGCGATGGACAGCTCGTCCACGCCGCCATGAGTCGTGCAGCGCACGTCGACGGCGATCGGAGCATCTTCCGCCTCGCGCTCACATCGAACCGTCACCGTGTCATGCAGCGTGAGCGCATGCATCACCGAATAGGCATCGTGGTAGCCGTCGGCGCGCTTCGCCCCGATGGACAGATGCAGGTTCACCTTCGCCGGCGAAAAGACCGTCAAAGTCTGGTTCATCGATTCCTCTCTTTCAGCTGCCGTTCGCTGCGGCGTTCGGCGAAAAAGCCTTTCAACAGGGCGACGCATTCGCCCTCGAGCACGCCCGGCGTCACCTCGAACGTGTGGTTGAGGCGCTCGTCGGCATGCACACGGTAAAGCGACCCCAGCGCGCCGGCCTTGTCGTCGGCGGCACCGTAGACGCATCGCCCGATACGCGCCTGATGCATAAGGCCCGCGCACATGATGCACGGCTCGAGAGTCACGTACACCGTGCAATCGGGCAGACGCCATCGTTCGAGCTCGCGCGACGCCTGTGCCACGGCGCTGAATTCCGCATGGCCCGAAGGGTCGCAATCGGCCTCACGATGGTTGCACGCCTCGGCGATCGCCTCGTTTTGGCACACCACCACGGCGCCTATGGGCACCTCGCCCGCAGCGGCCGCGCGGCGCGCCTGCTCGATAGCAAGACGCATGAAATGCTCGTCTTGCTCTATCAGCTCGTCTCTACCCAGCGGAAACCCCGTAGAAGACACCGGATACCATGGCTCGACCATCTGCGAAAACGCTCCTTTTCATCGGGCATGGGCGCGCAAGGACGCCCCGCGACAGGCAAGCCGAGGCCCTTCGCCCCGAAACGCCGCTTCTCATATATGACGTCCTTCATTATAAAAGACGGCCGAAAGCAGCTCGCTTCGTCACCGAAAACGCACTGCGGCGCGCGACGAACAAAGCCCCCGCACACGAAGAAGGACGCCCGGGCAATGCCGCAGGCGTCCTTTCGTAAGGGGGACTCGGTTGGAAGCTATCCCTGATAGCTGTTGCCAAGAAGCTCGATCACCTGGTCGTCCGTCAGGTCGCGATGATAGAACATGCTGTAGAAGCTCTTGGTCTCCTCGACGATGTCGATGTCATAGGCCTCGGGATACAGCAGGTTGGTCAGCCACTGCAGACCGATGAAGCGGTTCACCGCGGGCGGGCGGTCGAGCCAAGAAAACGGAGTCTGGCACATGGTGTATACGCGACCGTCCTGAACGGCCTTTACCGTAGCCCAGTTGGAATCCGTGCGGATGAGCTCGTCAGAGCCGCCCTCGAAACGCTGGGAATCCCAGGCGATGATGACATCAGGGTTCCACGCGAGCACCTGCTCGAGGGATACAGGGGTCTTGCCCTTGCCGCCCTCGGCCTCGAGGTCTTCGGCGACGTTCTTCGCGCCAGCGAGCTTGAACACCAGGGCATGCGAAGAAGAGGTGGGCTCGGTCTGAAGGCCTTCGGGGCCTTCGGCGTAGTACAGGCTGATGCGTTCGTCCTCAGGGACGGTTGCTACGGCAGCGGCGACATCGGAAGCGACCTTGGTGCAATAGTCGGCCATCTTCTTGGCCTCGTCCTGCTTGCCGAGAATCTGACCCAGCATCTCGTAGCAGTGGGCCGTCTTGTCGAAGGTGCCGTCGATCACAACCACGGGAATGCCCGTCTGGCCCTGAAGCGCGTCGGCGTCGGATGCGTCCTTGTCGCCTGGCTCGACTGTGGTCACCGAAAAAACGACCTGCACGCCTGCGGCCATGATCGCCTCGGGATTGAGATCCTTGCCGCCGGCGAGGGTGCCCAGATTCGGCAGGTCTACGATATCTGCAGGCAGGTTGGCGAGCTCCTGCTCGGTGAAGTCCATCGTCGTTCCGGCGCACAATTCGGGAGCCAATGTGAAGCAGAAAATCTGGCCGGCAGGGCTGGTGTAGTAAATCTTCTCAAGTTGTTCGGCTGCGGGCAAGGTCACCGTGCGACCGGCATCGTCGGTCACCGTCTGCTCGGTAGCGGCAGGCTGCTCGGCGGCCTGAGGCTCCGCTTCTGGAGCGGCCTGGTCTTCTCCCGACGCGCAGCCGAACAGGGCCGCAGAAAACGCCAGGCAGCCGGCGAGCGCGAAAGCAGCCGCCCCCTTCATCGGTTTCTTCATTTCATTCCCCTTCCTTGCGATCCCTCTGATTCGCGGGCTCGATCTTTTCGCCCATTTGAGTCGCGGCGCATGTCCGCAATTATTCATAGGCGAGAATAATTGAATCGAGTGTAATAGTCCTGAGACGATTCGTCTAGCCTTTTATGCTCTTGTGAAAATATTCTTTTTCACGAATAATATAAACGCACCAAAAGGGGGAATGAGCGGCGATGCCGCTCGGCAAGGAGCATCGTGTGAACCATCGAACGGAACGCCCGGAGAACTGCACTCGGCGCATTGCGGCGGAAGGGCCCTCTTCCGTCGATGACGAACTTGCCGAGCAGAAGCTCGGCAAACCGCTTTCTCTTTGGGCGAAGGCAGGCATCCTCGCCGCCCTCGTCATCATCATCGTCGCATCGTTTTCAGTGGGCAAATATCCCATCCCTCCGAGCGAGCTCATCCCGGCCATTCTCAATAGCATCTTCAACCCGGAGGCCGTCGATCCCCAAACGCAGACCGCGCTGTTCAATATCCGCCTACCCCGCATTCTCGTAGTCGTGATGGTGGGCGCCGCGCTCGCAGCCGCCGGCGCTGCGTACCAAGGAATGTTTCGCAACCCGCTGGTTTCCCCCGACCTGCTGGGCGCTTCGGCGGGTGCAAGCCTGGGCGCGTGCCTGGCGCTCGTGCTCGACATGCCCTCGACCATGGTCCAGGTTTTCGCCTTCGTAGGCGGCATGGTGGCCGTCGGCTGCGTCGTATGGCTCAACCGCGTGATCAGATACGACGAACTGCTCGGACTCGTCTTGGGGGGCATCCTGATATCGACCTTATTCCAATCAGGCGTTTCCTTGCTTAAATTCCTGGCCGATTCCAACGACAAGCTCCCCGAGATCACGTTCTGGCTCATGGGCGGATTTTCCCGCGTCGACCAAAACGACCTGTTCGCCATCGTCATCCCCATGGCGGCCGGGTTCGGCGTGCTCATGCTCGAGCGATGGAAGCTCAACGCGCTGAGCTTCGGCGAAGAGGAAGCCCGCAGCCTCGGCATCAACATATCGCGCGTCCGCCTCGTCGTCATCTTCGCATCGACCCTGATCGTATCCGTATCGGTGGCCGTCTCAGGCGTGGTCGGCTGGGTCGGCCTGGTCATTCCGCATCTCGCTCGCGCTATCGTCGGACCGAACTACCGCGCCCTGATCCCCGCGTCCATGTTCATCGGCGCAAGCTATCTGCTGCTCGTCGATGACCTGTGCCGCATGCTGCTCAGCCTTGAAATTCCCATCGGCATCCTTACCGCCATCATCGGCGTTCCGTTCTTCATCGTGATTTTCAAGCACAACATGAAGGGGTGGTAATCCATGCCGCTCGATTCGAATACGACGGCCTCCGCCGCAGAGCACGAAGGCGGCATCGCCATGAAAGCCGACGGGCCGCTTCTCGACGTGCGCGACCTGACCTGCGGCTATCACCGCAAGGTCATCGTGAACGACGCATCGTTCACGCTCGACCGCGGCCAATTCGCCTGCATCATCGGCACGAACGGCTGCGGCAAGACCACGCTGCTTAAAACGGTCCTCGGCCTGCTTCCTCCCATGGGAGGAAGCGCGCTCGTCCACGGAAAGAACGTCGCATCGCTCAGCGACGCCGAACGCGCCCGCCACATCGCTTATATCCCCCAGGCCCACACGCCGCCGTTTCCCTTTTCGGTGGCCGACGTCGTCCTCATGGGCCGCACTCCCCACATCGGCCGCTTCTCGGGCCTTTCGCACAACGACAAGCGGGTCGCATGGGATGCGCTCTGCATGCTTGGTATCGAGCATCTGGCCGAGCGCACATACACGAAGCTCTCAGGCGGCCAGCAGCAGCTCGTGCTAATCGCACGCGCCCTGGCGCAGCAGCCCGAGCTCATCGTCATGGACGAGCCCACGGCAAGCCTTGATTTCGGCAACCAGCAGATCGTGCTTTCGCGCATGAAGGAGCTGTCGAGCCGCGGCGTGACCGTGCTCATGGTGACCCACGACCCCGGCCACGCCGTGTACTGCGCCGACACGGTCATCGTCATGAAAGACGGCAGCGTCTCCTGCGTAGGAACGCCCAATGAAATCATCACTAAGCCGCGCATGGAGGCGATCTACCAGACACCGATCCACGTTTCCGACGTGGACGTGAACGGGTCGCCGCGGCGCGTTTGCATTCCGCTTTAACGGCTTTACGGACAACCGGCCCTCGGTCGAAACGACAAGGAGCCCCGCGCCCCTCAGGAAGGAACCAATGGAAAACACGACGAACACCAATCCGTGGGAACTCTACGACAGGCTCATCGACGGCGTGCCCGAAGGCATCGCCGTGCGCGATTACAGCCTCGGCCTGCATTGGACCTACCTCGACGCCGAATGCGGATGCGGCGTCGCCTGGACCATGAAGGGCGGCCAGGTCGGCTCGCGCAAGCGCCCCGACCTGCGCGGCCATGACCTGAAAAGCGTCGCACGCCTCGCGAAAAGCTGGAACTTCGAAGAGGCGACCCTCGGCGTCGCCGCATTGAACGCTTGGTATTCGCGCAAGGAGCTGCTCGACCCCTTGGGTGCCGTCTACGAAGAGCCCAAACTCTTGGCGCGCGACGAGCGCAAGCGCGAAGCCTTCGGCGAATTCACGCCGCATATGAAAGACGGCAAGGTCACCGTTATCGGCCACTTCCCCCATGTGTACGAGCTCGCCGAGCGCTGCGACGAGCTGACGGTCCTCGAGCGCTCCTGCAGCGAAGGCGACCTGCCCGATCCCGCGTGCGAGTATGTGCTGCCTTCTCAGGACGTCGTTTTCATCACCGGCACCACGACGACCAATAAGACCCTGCCTCGCCTTCTGGAGCTGTCTCGCAACTCCCTGTGCATCCTGACGGGTCCGAGCGTGGTGGCTTCTCCGATCCTCTTCGACTACCACGCCGACGTACTGGCGGGAAGCGTCGTCAACGACCCCGAAAAGACCTCGTTCGCCGTTCGCAGCGGCCAGGGAAGGCTGTTCGGCGAAGCGGTGCAGATGATGCGCGTCGTCAAGCCGGGCCTCGAACTGAACCTGCAGGACTAGCCGAGCGCGGCGCAAAACTCGATTCGCAAGCAGCGTCGCCGCAGGCGGCGAGGAAGGAACTTCGATGCTTCTGATACTGACGGGCAACGTGCAGATCGGAAAAACCCGCTGGCTTCAAAGAGCCGTCCGCGAGCTCGAGGCGGCAGGCATAGGCTGCTGCGGCGTGCTCGCGCCCGGCGTCTGGGTGGAGCACGACGATGGTTCGCTGGAAAAGACCGGCATCGACAACCTTCTGCTGCCAGGGCACGACATCGTGCCCTTCGCACGGCGAACGGACCTGGCCGAACAAGACGGGAATTTCGTCGCGGAAAGCCAGGCGGGACGGGCGCGACTGCGATGGCATATATCGGATGATGCCATCGCGCGCGTCAACGAGCACTTTCACGCGTTGGAAGACAGCACCTCCCGTCTCGACACGGAGAAGAACATCCTTTTCGTCGACGAGCTCGGGCAGCTCGAGCTGTTGCGCGGCGAAGGGCTTACCGAGGCCATGAGCATGCTCGGGCGTGGCCCGCGCGGCGTATACGAACACGCCATCGTCGTCGCAGGCGACAAGTTCGGACTCCCCGACCGCACCGAAGAGCTTTTCGGCGACATCTGGGGAGGATGTACGCGCATCGCCCCTGACGATGACGCCTGGCAGGCTTGGATAGAGCCGCTCCTCGACAACGCAGAAAACCGCTAATGCATACGCCCCGCCTCCGCTAGAGACGGGGCGTTTTCGTGGCTGGCGCAGCAAGACCCCCTCAGGAAGGGCACGACCGCGCTGCGTCCGCAGCGTCTGCGACACGACGAATGCAGCGCACCAGACCTCGCATGAGGCGACCGCCTGCATACGATGCCCTCAAAGCAAAAACCCGTCCTGCCGTGAAAAGCAGAACGGGTTTCTCTATACAAAAAAGAGGGGGTCCCGAAGGACCCCCTCCCTGGCGCGAAGCGCCCCGCGC
>USLD01000064.1 GCA_900555495.1 uncultured Slackia sp.
TCCTGGGTGGAAATCGATCTTTCTTCGATCCGTCATAACGTGCAGGTGGCCAAGCGCCGTCTGTCTCCCGGTTGCCGTCTGATGGCCGTGGTCAAGGCCAACGCCTACGGCCACGGTGCCGTCCAGGTGGCGCGCACGGCTCTTTCCGCCGGCGCCGCCCAGCTTGCGGTCGCTACGGTGAACGAGGGCATCCAGCTGCGCCGCGCAGGCATCGAAGCTCCTATCCTGGTGCTTTCCGAGCCGCCTGCATCGGCCATTCCTCTGCTTTTGCACCACGATCTCATGCCGTCGGTCTATACCACCGAGTTCGCGATCGCCTACGGCGAGACGGCCGACCGCATCGGCGTGCGCGCTCCGTTCCATCTGGCGGTCAATACGGGCATGAACCGCATCGGCGTGCGCTTCGACGAGGTGCTCGAGTTCCTGCACAGCATCGCGTTCCATCGCGCGCTCGAACAGATGGGCACCTTCACCCATTTCGCCACCGCCGACTGCGCCGAAACGCTCGATTTCAACATGCAGCTGCGTCGCTTCAAGGAAACGGTGGCGGCCATGCGCGCGGCGGGCATCGACCCCGGTCTGGTGCATTGCGCCAATTCGGCTGCCATTCTGCGTTATCCCGAAACGCATATGGACATGGCGCGCCTGGGCATCTCTATGTACGGATTCCATCCGTGCCCCGAAACGCGCGGTTACTTCGACCTGCGTCCTGCCATGAGCGTGCATGCGCGCATCACGGCGGTGAATACGCCTCCTATGAGCGAAGGCGTCAGCTACGGCATGAACTACCGCAGCACGGGCAGCGTGAAGATCTGCGCGATTCCCGTGGGTTACGCCGACGGCTATCCGCGCGCGTTGTCGAGCCGCACCTCGGTGGTCTATGCGGGCCATCTGTGCCGTCAGGTGGGCAACATCTGCATGGACCAATGCATGTTCGAAGTCGACCTGCGCAGCCACGGCACGCATCGTAGGCTCGATCCCCATGTCGGCGACGAGGTGCTGCTGGTGGGTGCCCAAAACGGCGCCGCCGTATCGATCGAAGACCTCTGCGACGTGGTGGGAACCATTCCCCACGAGCTGTGCTGCGCTTTGTCCCTGCGAATGCCGAAGGTGTATCTGCGATGACCGTCATTAACGAACATTTCGCCACGATCGTCCCGCAAGAAGGCGAGTCGTCGGAGCTGCTGCTGGCCGATATCGCCGACCAGATCGCCGCGTGCCGCAAATGCGAGCTGTGCGAAGGGCGCGTGAACGTGGTGCCGGGCTTCGGCAACCCCGAAGCACGCGTCATGTTGATCGGCGAAGCTCCTGGCAAGAACGAGGACTTGCAGGGCCGTCCTTTCGTGGGGGCCGCGGGCAAGTATCTCACCGAGCTGCTGGGCTATGCGGGCCTGACGAGGGAAGACGTGTTCATCGCGAACGTGCTCAAATGCCGCCCGCCTTCGAATCGCAATCCTCGTCCTGACGAAATCCAGCTCTGCACGCCGTTTCTACGCGACCAGGTGCGCGCGATCGGTCCCGAATATCTGGTCACTATGGGCAACTTCGCCACGAAGTTCATCCTGAAAACCGAGCGCGGCATCACGGGGCTGCACGGAAAGCCCGTCATGGCGGGCCGCTTCACCGTGTATCCGGTATTCCATCCGGCCGCCGCTATCTACGATCGCAGCAAGCGCGATGCGCTCCAAGCCGATTTCACGGCGCTGGGCGAACGTTTGAAGGCATCGCGCTAAAACGAACGATAGCCCCAGGCCATACGCGATATGCGACGCACGGTCGACTGCGGTCGGCCGTGCTTTTTTATCACCGCGAACAAATTAGTCTATAAAATAATTTGATAATCAAACTAAAAGAGGTATACTTTCGTTTCGCTGTCCTTGCGAGAAAGGAACCCATTATGAAAATCGCCCTTGTCACCGACTCGACGTGCGACTGGCCTTTCGCCGATTACGCCGCGCGCGACGTGTCCATGATCCCTTTGAGCATCGGCTTCGGCGACAAGTCGCTTCTCGACCAGGTGGAGCTTTCGTCCGACGGATTCTGCGACCTCCTTGAGAACGCGGGCTCCGACCTGCCTACAACCTCGCAGCCTTCGCCCGGCGCATTCTCCGAGCTTTTCGACGATCTGGCCGCACGCGGCTACGATGCGGCGCTGTGCATGCATATCGGCTCGAAGCTTTCGGGCACGGTGCAGTCGGCGTCGATCGCGGCGTCGCAGGCTCCGATCGACGTGCGCGTGATCGATACGAGGCTGGCGGCTTCGGCGCTCGGTATCGCGGTGGACCAGGCATGCCGCTTGCGCGATGCGGGGGGCGACGATATCGACGAGCTCGAACGCCTCGTGGGCGAGGTGTGCGCGAACACCAAGATCCTGCTGATCCCCGAAACATTCGATGCCCTCGTACGCGGCGGCAGGCTCCCGAAGGAGACGGCCGACAAGATGGGCATGCTCAATGTGCGCGCCTTGCTGACGATCGACGAAACGGGAAGCGTGGTATTCTTCGATAAAGCCCGAGGCTCGAAAGGCGCGATCGCGCGCTGCATCGAGGTTCTCGAAGAGAGCGCCGCACAGCACGGCCCGCTCGACGTTCGCTACACCCACGTGCGCAACGCCGCTGCGGCCGAAAAGCTCGCGGCTGCCATCGAGGCGTCGAACGCCGAGGTCGCAAGCGTGCATGCCGATATATGCGGCGCAACGATCGCGACTCATCTGGGTCTGGGGGCATGGGGCGTCGCCATGGCGCCGCGCGTGGGGTAAGGCACGAAAGGGGGATTTCTATGACGGAGGCAGCGCAGCGTCGCCGCCATGTGAACGATCTGTTGGTGGAGACGTTCAACAGCATTCTGCGCGTCGAGGAGAACGTCGTGCGCAACCGTCTGACCGAGGGGCTCACCATATCCGAAGTGCACACGATCCATGCGATCGGCCTTCATGGGTCGAGTCCGATGAACGTCATCGCGGCACGACTCGACGTGACGCTTGCCACGTGCACCACCGCGGTGGGAAAGCTCGTGGCCAAGGGTTTCGCCGAACGCTCGCGCAGCGATGCGGACCGCCGTCAGGTGCTGGTGTCGTTGACCAAGGAGGGCAGGCAGGCCTATCGCGTGCACGAGCTTTTCCATAAGGAAATGGTCGATGCGGCTTTCGCCGACCTGACCGAGGAGGAGGAAGCGGTGCTTGTCAGGGCGCTGACCAAGGTCAAGGACTTTTTCGAAGAGCCTGGCGACTAACAAGGAATCGATGCGGGGTCCGCCCCGCTTCTTTTCGGCATAAAAAAGCTAAGACTATCAAACAATCAGAAAGGCGAATTAAAAATGGAGACCATCGAAATCGTGAAATCCGTCCTGCAGGACAATCTGGACATCGATCCCGCCGACGTGACGGCCGAGTCCACGTTCGAGACGCTCGGCGTCGACTCGCTCGACATGGTCGAGCTGGTGTGCGACCTGGAAGATCGCTGCGATATCGAGTTCGGCGAGCCCGACGGCCTTGCCACCGTGGGCGGCCTGGTCGACTACATCGAATCCCTGCGCTAGGCGTATCGCATGAATACGCGTGTGACCGAGCTTTTCGGGATCGAGCATCCGGTGGTGCAGGGCGGCATGGCGTGGGTGGCCGACGGCAGGCTCGCGGGGGCGGTTTCAGCCGCGGGCGGCCTGGGCATCGTGGCTTGCGGCGCCGCGCCCTTGTCGTGGATCGAGGAGCAGATCTCGATCGCTCGCTCGCTGGCGCCGGGCGCTCCCGTGGGCGCCAACGTGATGATGATGAATCCCGACGTCGAACGCATCGCCGACCTTCTGGCGCGCCTGCGTGTGGATGTGATCACGACGGGTGCCGGCAGTCCTTCTCGCTTCATCGAACGTTGGAAAGACGCCGGCACGAAGGTGGTGCCGGTGGTGGCTCAGGCGGCCATGGCGGCTCGTATGGAGCGCCTGGGCGCCGACGCCGTGGTGGCCGAGGGCTGCGAGGCGGGAGGCCATATCGGCGAGACGACCACCATGGCGCTCGTGCCGCAGGTCTGCGACGCGGTGAGCATCCCGGTGATCGCGGCGGGCGGCATCGCCGATGCGCGCACGGCTGCGGCCGCACGCGTCCTGGGCGCCGAAGGCGTGCAGGCGGGCACGAGGTTTCTCACGGTGGAGGAATGCAACGTGTCCGAAATCTATAAGGACAAGGTGCTGCGCGCCAGGGATTCCGACACCATCGTGACCGGCCGCGTGACCGGGCACCCCGTGCGCGGCTTGAAAAACCCCTGGTCGCGCTCGATGAAGACGCTCGAGCGCACCGTGGCCGACGCAACGGAGCTGGAAGGCATGTACGCGGGCTCGTTGCGCCGCGCCATCGAAGGCGACGCCGAGGGCGGCTCGTTCATGGCGGGCCAAGCGGCAGGTCTGGTGAAGGCGCGCGGCTGCGCGGCCGACGCGGTGCGCGAACTTTCCGCGGGTTTTGCTGCGGGCGATGCGAGCGCACGGGCGGTCGCGGCGTTGCGCGAAGGAGGCGAGGCTCGTGGGTAGGCTCGCCATCCTGTGCAGCGGGCAGGGTTCCCAAAAAACCGGTATGGCCGCGGCGTTTTCGGGCCGTCCCGAACTGGACGAAGTGTTCGAGGCCGCATCGGACGTGTGCGGTTTCGACGTGCGCGCGGCCTGCGAGGACGAAGCCGCCCTGGCCGATGCGCTGAAGGTGCAGCCCGCCCTGTGCGCCGCCTCGATCGCCGCCGCGCGCGCTGCAGAGGCCGAAGGCGCGGCACCCGACGCGGTTGCGGGCTTTTCGCTCGGCCAGGTGGCCGCGCTCAACGTGGCGGGCATGCTGTCGCTCGAAGACGCGTTCGCCCTGTGCGCCGCCCGCGCCCGCGCCATGGCCGAAGCCGCCGCTGCGACCCCGGGCGCCATGTGCGCGCTCATGGGGGCCGACGACGAATCGGTCGGCGCGCTCATCGAGGACGCGTCGCACGGCGCGGTGCTCGTGGCCGCCAACTACAACGCTCCCGGCCAGATCGTGGTCTCGGGCGAACGCGATGCGGTCGTTCGAGCGGCCGAGGCGTGGCGCGGCCCCGGCCGCCGTGCGAGCATGCTGGCCGTGGCGGGCGCTTTCCACAGCCCGCTCATGCAGCCAGCCGCCGATGCCCTCGCGTCGTTTCTCGAGGGCATGCGCTTCGACGAGCCGCGCATCCCTTTGATCTGCAACGTCGATGCGCGCCCGCTGCGTGCCGCCGACGCCGCCGAGCACATGGTGCGTCAGGTGATTTCGCCCGTGCTGTTCGACCGCAGCGTCGCCGCTCTGCGAGAGGCGGGCGTGGACTCCTACGCCGAATGCGGCAGCGGGGCCGTGCTGTGCGGGCTCGTGCGCAGGACGCATAAGGAAGCGGCTCGGTTCCGCATCGAATCGATCGACGACGCCCGCGCGCTCGCAGCGCAGCGCGACGCGGCCCGTCAGTGAAAGGAATCCTGATGACACAGACGCAAACCGTCCGTCGCCATGCCGTGGTGACGGGGGCGTCGCGCGGCATCGGCGCCGCCGTGGCGCGCAGCCTCGCGGAAGCGGGCATGGACGTCGCCGTGAACTATGCGAGCGCGTCGAGCCAGGCAGCCGCCGAGGCCCTTGCATGCGAGCTGGCGCGCGAATACGGCGTGCAGGCGTATGCGGCCCGTGCCGACGTCTCGTCGTCCGAGCAGGCCGAGGGCCTCATCGCGGGTGCCGTCGAGCGCTTCGGCGGCGTGGACGTGCTGGTGAACAACGCGGGCGTGACTAAAGACGGCCTGATGATGCGCATGAAGGAAGACGACTTCGACCGCGTGCTGGCCGTGAATCTCAAAGGCACGTACAACTGTTGCCGCGCGGCGGTGGGGCGCATGGCGAAGGCCCGCTTCGGCCGCATCGTCAACATGAGCAGCATCGTGGGCGTGCGCGGCAACGCGGGCCAGGCCAACTACGCGGCGTCGAAGGCGGGCGTCATCGGCCTGACGCGCTCGCTCGCCATGGAAGTGGCCTCGCGCAACGTGACCGTGAACGCCGTGGCGCCCGGCCTCGTTGAGACCGATATGACCGATGCCATGAGCGATCGCGCGAAGGAAGCGGCGCTCGAGCGCGTGGCATCCAGGCGCATGGGAAGGCCCGAAGAGGTGGCCGCCGTGGTGGCGTTTCTTGCGGGCGAGGAGGCAAGCTATGTGACCGGCCAGGTCATCGGCGTGGACGGAGGAATGTCGCTATGACGGATACCAGAAAGCCCGACGGCACGCATCGCGTCGCCATCACCGGCGTCGGGGCGCTTTCGCCCGCAGGCGTCGGCGTGGACGCGCTGATGGGGGCGGTGAACGAAGGCCGCCGCTGCATCGCGCCGATCACGCGCTTCGACACGCAGGGCTACCCGGCCACCCTGGCGGCCGAAATCCCTTCGTTCGACGCGCAGGCGTGCGGTCTGACGAAGAAGGAGGCTCGTCGATTCGCCCCGTTCGTCCAGTATGCGATCGTGGCCGCCGACGAGGCCATGGCAAGCAGCGGCCTATCGATGCGCGACGAAGACCCTACGCGCGTGGCCTGCGTGTGGGGAAGCGGCATCGGTGGCCTGTTCGAGTTCGAGGCGGGCTGCAAGGCCCTGCACGAGCGCGGTCCGAAAAGGGTGAGCCCCCTGTTCATTCCCACGATGATCGAGAACATGGCGGCGGGCAACCTGTCGATCCGCTACGGCATGAAGGGCGATTGCCTGAGCATCGTCACGGCCTGCGCCACCGGCGCGCATTGCGTGGGCGAAGCCTACCGTCTGATCCGTCACGGCTACGCCGACGCGGCGCTTGCGGGCGGCAGCGAGGAATCCATCTCGCCGGTGTGCCTGGCGGGTTTCGGCAATCTGGGCGCGTTGTGCGTTTCCGACGACCCCGACGCGTCGGCCATGCCGTTCGATGCGAACCGCAGCGGCTTCGTGCCGGGCGAGGGAGCGGGTGCGCTCGTGCTGGAATCGTTCGAGCACGCGATCGCGCGCGGCGCGCGCATCATCGCCGAAGTCGCAGGGTTCGGCTCCACGGGCGACGCCTATCGCATGACGGCTCCCGAACCGAGCGGCGAAGGCGCCGTCCGCGCGATGCGCATGGCGCTTGACGAGGCCGGTTTCGAACCGGGCGACGTGGGGCATCTCAACGCCCACGGCACGTCCACGAAGGCCAACGACGCCATGGAGGCGGCGGCTGTCGCGGCGCTGTGGGGCGCCGGTGCACAGCTGCCGGTCACCTCGGTGAAGGGAACCGTCGGCCACATGATGGGCGCGGCAGGCGCCATCGAGGCGATCGTGTGCGCCCTGTCGGCGGCGCGCGGCATGGTGCCGCCGACCGCGGGTACCCGCGAAATCGACTCCGCCTGTCCGGTCAACGTGGTGACGGGCGCGCCGCTGTCCACGGGGCGGCAGGCCGTGGCGCTGAGCAACTCGCTTGGCTTCGGCGGTCATAACGCTTCGCTCGCGCTGGCCCCCTTCGAAGACTAGCCTGCCGCCTTCGCCGCCGCCTCGCGCGGCG
>USLD01000065.1 GCA_900555495.1 uncultured Slackia sp.
CCTTTCGTTTTTTCGAATGCGGGTTCAGACGCCCGCATGTCTTTTACTCTATGACGATGACGCGCGGTCCGCGGGAACGGGGCGCGTCGGGCGCTGCCTGGGAAGCGCCTGCGTCGGCCTGGGGCTCGAGACGCTGCGCGCGCTCGGCCACCAGGACGTTCCAGACGTCGAGGGAGTCGGGATGCACCGGCAGCCCCGCCTCGATAAGGTAGACGAGCGTCGAGCCGTACGTCATGAAGAACAACTCGTCGAGCGACACCTCGCCCACCGCCTCGCGCAAAGGAGCGACGTCGCCGAAAGTACGGCCCGGCTCGATGATATCGGCGATGAAGACGATCTTATCGAGGTCGGTCATATCGGTCGCGCCGCACGTATGGCGCCCGACCGCCTGCAGAACCTCGGCCGAAAGTTCGGGAAACTCTTCCTGCAGCGAATACGGCGCGGTCAGCGCATGAAGCACGCCCGGCATCTGCTTGCGCACGGCCTTCGGGGCGAGCTTGTGCTTTTTCGCCAGACGCTTGAGCTCCTTGAACGAGAGCGCCTTGTCCCAATCGTGCAGAAGGCCCGCGACGGCGGCGTCGTTCTCGTCCGCTCCGTAAATGCGGGCGAGCTGCTCGGCCGTCTGGGAAACGCCCATGGAATGCAGGTAGCGCGACGGCTTCACGCGCCCCTCGAGACGCCTGCGCATCTCTTCGAATCTATCGGGATCGATCATCGACCGCTTCCTTCCTTGCAATGACGCGCCGGCCGCGCACGGCGGGCAATGCCCGCGAAAGCGCGAAGCCGGCGAAAACGGGGCGCTATGCGCGGCCCCGGTACAATCCGTGGTTTTCGACGTAGTCTGCCACAACCTGCGGCACCAGATAGCGTATCGAACGCCCCGAGCGCACTTTCTCCCTCAAATCAGTGGAAGAAACGGCGAGGGCCGTGGCTTCGATGACGGACACGTGGCGGATGGCCGCATGCGTGAGCATGTAGCGGCGACGCGCGGCGTCGATTTCGTATCCGGGACGCGAGACCGCGACGAGGCGCGCCATGCGGGCGAGCTCCGTCGCATCGCGCCACTCCAAAATCCGATGCATGGCGTCGGCACCCGAGATGAAGTACAGCTCGACATTGTCAGGGTAATGCGCACGCAACGCCCGCAGCGTGTCGACGGTGTACGTTTCGCCCGCGCGATCGATTTCGAGGCGGCTCGCATCGAAGAAAGGATTGTCCTCCACGGCGGCCTTCACCATGGCGAAACGGTCTTCAGCGGCGCTGATGCTGCGGCCGCGCTTCATCCACGGGTCTCCCGCAGGCATGAACACCACCCCGTCGAGCTCGAACACGTCGCGCACCTGCTCGGCGCACGCGAGATGCCCCACATGGATCGGATCGAACGTGCCGCCCATGATGCCGAGCCGAGCGCGGCGGCCGTCGAAGCCCAGCGCGTCGAAGCGCTCGCACACAACAGGGGCCGCGCTCTCCTCGGACGCCGCGGGAGCGGGTCCGGCAAGCATATCCACTAGCCGCGCACCTGCCCGGTTCCGCGCACGACGTACTTGTACGACGTCAACGCCTCGAGGGCGAAGGGGCCGCGCACATGCAACTTCTGCGTGGAAATGCCTATTTCGGCGCCCAGGCCGAAGCATCCTCCGTCCGTAAAGCGCGTCGAGGCGTTGGCGTAAACCGCTGCAGCATCGACGCCCGCGAGGAATTCGTCGACGGCTCCCGCGCCTGCGGCCGTCGTCTCGTCGGCGACGATGCACTCGGAATGGCCCGTGCCGTAGCGATTGATATGGTCGATCGCCTCGGACACGCCGTCGACCGCCTTCACGCTGATTTCGAGCGCGAGATACTCGCGACTCCAATCCTCTTCGGTCGCGTCGACGAACGCAAGGGCCTCCGGAGCGCAGGCGCGGGCGCACTCGTCGCCGTGCACCATGACGCCCGCGCCCGCCAGCTCGTCGAGCATGGCGGGAAGGAAACTCTCGGCCGCCGTGCGGTCGACGAGCAGGCTCTCGCACGCGTTGCACACGCCCGTTCGCTGCGTTTTCGCGTTCATCACGATGGCACGCGCCATCGTGAAGTCGGCCGTCTCATGCACATACACGTGGCAGTTGCCCGTGCCCGTTTCGATGACGGGCACCTTGGAATGCTCGACGCAATGGCGGATGAGCCCCGCGCCGCCACGCGGGATGAGCACATCGACGATGCCGTGCAGGCCCATCAGCGCATCGGTCGCCGCGCGATCGATCGTCTCGATCGAGCAGATGCAATCGGCGGGAAGGCCGACGGTTTCGACGGCCTCGCGCAGGACGCGCGTGAGCGCGATGTTCGAATGAAACGCCTGGGAGCCGCCACGCAGGATGCAGGCGTTGCCCGATTTAAGGCAGATACCCGCCGCGTCGGCCGTCACGTTCGGACGCGCCTCGTACACCATGGCGACCACGCCCAAAGGCGTGGTGACGCGACGCAGGTCCATGCCGCCTTCGATAACGCGCTGCTCGACCGTGCGGTTCAACGGATCGGGCAGGCCCGCCAAAGCCTCGAGCGCCGAAGCCATGCCCTCCAGGCGGGCTTCGTCGAGCATGAGGCGATCGAGCAGGCCTTCGCTCATGCCCGCCGCGACGCCCTGCTTCATATCGCGCGCATTGGCCTCGATGATGTCGGCGGCCTGAAGGCGCAGCGCCTTCGCCATGGCGGCAAGGGCCTCGTTTCGCTGCTGCTCGGACGCGCGAGCGAGCACGCGCGAGGCGGCGCGGGCGGCAAGGGCCGTATCGCGCACATAGGTTTCCAGTTCGCGCTCCATGGCGCCTCCCTCCGAAAACTCGGGCGCGGCATGCGCGCCCGTGGGAATCTTTATTCGAACACGACCATCTCGTCGCGATGAATCACCGTTCCGGCCTCTTCGCGAGCAGCCTGGGCATCGCAGCGCACGAGACCGCGCGCGATCACGTAGCCGGACTCGTCGAGGACATCGACGACATCGCCCGCCTCGAAAAGCCCATCGATTCGCCTGACGCCGACCGAAAGAAGCGACGACCCGTGTTCGACCAGGGCGCATGCGGCGCCTGCATCGACCACGAGACGACCCTTGACCGAATCGCCCAATGCGATCCAGAGCTTGCGAGGCGTGATTTCGTGCCTGCGCTCACGCGCCGTGAACAAGGTTCCGATCGGGTCGTCGGCAAGCGAGCGGACCACTGCGTCTTCCGCGCGACCATGGCAGATCACCAGCGGGATGCCGGCGGCGCCGAGAACGCGCGCCGAAGTAAGCTTGGTGATCATGCCGCCGCTGCCCACCGCGCTTCCCGCGCCCGTGGCGCCGGCCATGATTTCAGGCGTCAGGCGGTCGACGCGGCGAATGAGCGTCGCATTCGAGTCGATCTGCGGATTCGCCGTATACAGACCGTCGATGTCGCTCAGGATGACCACGCGGTCGGCGTCGGCCAGGCATGCGACCAGGGCCGCAAGCGTATCGTTGTCGCCGAACTTGATCTGCTCGACCGAGACGGTGTCGTTCTCGTTGACGATCGGCACCGCGCCCAGCTCGAGCAGGCGAGCGAACGTGTCGCGCGCATGCAGGTAGGCGTTGCGGTCGGCCGTGTCGCGGCGCGTGAGGAGCACGAGCGAGGTGAGCATGCCGTACGGCGAGAACACCTGGTCATACGCCGCAATGAGAGCACGCTGGCCAACGCTCGACGCCGCCTGGACCGTCGGCATGTCCTTCGGGCGCTTCAATGGCAGCCCGAGCGATTCCAAGCCGCACGGGATGGAGCCCGAACTGACGATGATCACGTTCCAGCCCGCCTTGCGCACGCGGTTCACCTGGTGTGCAAGGTCGGCAAGATAGGCGCGGTCGACTTTGCCTTCGGCGTCGGTCAGCGTCGACGACCCGATTTTAATGACCGCCGTGCGCGGCCGTGCTGCATGCGTCATCAGAAATCAAGCTCCCTATAGATATCCACGCGGTCGTCGGCGCTCTCGAACTCGAAAGCGCGTCCGACGATACGGATCTCGTCGCCGTTCACCGCGCCCGCGTTGATGAGCTCCTTCTCGAGGCCCATGCGGTCGAAGCGATGCTGCAGGAAGGCGAGCGCCTCTTCGTTCTCCCAGTCGGTCTGCACGACCATGCGCTCGATCTGCGGGCCTTCGACGCGGAAGACGCCGTCGGAGAGCTTGCGCACCGTGAAACGACGGTCGCGCTGCATGCGCTTGTGCTCCCAGACCTGGTCGTACTGGACCTCGGCGCCCTGCTCTTCGCGCGCTGCCTCGCGCAGCTCGTGGACCTTGGCGGCCGTGGCGTGGATCAAGGCGTCGACGCCCTTGCCCGTCAAGGCGCTGATTTCGAACACACGCGAGGCCTCGTCGACGCCGTCGGCGAACTCGTTGCCGTCGGCGGCCGCGATCGCGTCCTTGCGCACCTCTTCCTTCAGGCGACGGACGTTGTCCTCGACGCCCGGCACATCGCACTTGTTCGCGACCACGATGCGGGGGCGATTCGCGAGCTCGTCGGCATAAAGCGCCAGCTCGCGATTGATGATGCGGTAGTCCTCGACCGGGTCGCGACCCTCGTAGCCGCCCGTCATATCGACGACGTGTACGATCAAAGCCGTGCGCTCGATGTGGCGCAGGAACTCGTGACCGAGGCCGCGGCCCTCATGCGCGCCCTCGATCAAGCCCGGGATGTCGGCGACGACGAAATTGTATTCGTCTCCCTTGACCACGCCGAGATTGGGAACGAGCGTCGTGAAGGGATAGTCGGCGATCTTGGGACGAGCGGCGCTCATGCGGGCGATCAGCGAGCTTTTGCCCGCGGAAGGAACGCCGACCAGCGCGGCGTCGGCCATCAGCTTCATCTCGAGCTCGATCCAGCACTCCTGAGCCGGCTCTCCCAGCTCGGCGAACGCAGGAGCGCGCCTAGTGGAAGTGACGAAGTGGATGTTGCCGCGACCGCCCATGCCGCCGCTGGCAACGACGACGCGCTCGCCGTCATGCGTCAGGTCGGCGATCAGCTCGCCCGTTTCCTTGCTTTCCTCGAAGTATTCGCGCACCACGGTGCCCACGGGAACCTTGAGCACAAGGTCCTCGCCCGTCGCACCGTGCATGCGGCTGCCTTTGCCGTGCGTGCCGCGCGGAGCTTTGAAATGATGCTTGTAGCGATAGTCGATCAGCGACGAGACCGACGCGTCGGCTTCGAGCACCACGTTGCCGCCATGGCCGCCGTCGCCGCCGTCGGGACCGCCCTTGGGCACATGGGCTTCGCGACGGAAACTCATGCAACCTGCGCCGCCGTCGCCGCCCTTGACATAAATATGCACTTTATCAGTAAACATGACCGTCCATTTCTGTTCGAAGGTTACGCCCGATTATACGAGATACCGGGCAATGCGCGAGGGTGTTTCGCAGGCGAGCGCGCGATTGCCGCGCCCCACCGCCGAAAACCCACAGGTGTTACAAATCGCAGTGGCAGGACTCCCGCCCTCACGCGCGGTCGGCGGCACGGAAACCTCCCGTAAGCAACAGACCCCGCGCACGCAAGCTGTGCCATACTGAGTCGGCATGCATGCAAACCGCGGCATCGAGCCGCCGAAGGAGGAACCATGCCTATCGACGATAAAGAGCGCGTGCGCAAAGACATCCGAAAAGCGCTTTCCTACAAAGCGCAAGTCTCTGCAAAGAGCAGCAAGGCGCACGGTAAAGAACTTCGTACGACGACGCCGCGCGAATGCCACGGAGCCTGGCAGGTCGAAGACGAGCGAGAAGGCGCCGTGGCGATCCTGCGCGAACAAGACGAAACGCGCGTCCAAGAGCTCGTTCCCATACGACGGGAACGCATGGCAGCGTCTCCGTTCGCGTTTTTCAGGGGTTCGGCGGCGATCATGGCGGCCGACCTGTCCCGCACTCCGTCCACCGGCATCAGGGTCCAGGCGTGCGGCGACGCCCATGTGGCCAATTTCGGGCTGTTCCACTCCCCCGAACGCCGCCTCGTCTTCGACATCAACGACTTCGACGAAACCGCCCAGGCTCCGTGGGAATGGGACGTGAAGCGCCTGGCCGCCAGCGTCGAAATCTGCGGACGCGAACGCGGCTTTTCCGAAAAGGAGCGCAAAGCGGCGACGCTCGAAGCCGTGAAATGCTACCGGGAAGCCATGCGCGATTTCGCGCGCATGGGATCGATGGACGTATGGTACGCCCACATGGACGCCGAAAACCTCTATGAGCGCATGGCGCGTGCCGCGACCAAGCGCGAACGCCGCGAAACAGAGGAACTCTTCGACAAAGCGCGTTCGAAGAACAGCGCCCGCGCCGTGTCGAAGCTGACCGAAGTCATCGACGGAGAACTGCGCATCGTGAACGACCCGCCGCTGATTGTGCCGCTACGCGAGCTGGTCAGCCAACGCACGGGCCTCGACATCCCCGATCCCGACATGCGCGAGCGCGAGCGCATCATCGCGATGCTGCTTTCCCGCTATCGCAAAAACCTCCCCGACGACAGGCGTCTGCTGGTCGAGCAATATCGCGGCGTCGATATCGCACGCAAGGTGATCGGCGTGGGAAGCGTCGGGCTGCAGGCCTGGATCGTAGTCATGGAAGGCGCCACGCCCGACGACCACTTGGTGCTGCAAATCAAAGAGGCGCGCGAATCGGTACTCGAACGCTATGCGGGCAAAGATGCCAACGAAAGTGCCGGCCTGCGCATCGTACGAGGCCAGAAGGCCATGCAAACGGCCAGCGACGTCCTGCTCGGATGGAGCGACATGCGATCCGACAAAACGAATCGCAGCTTCTACGTGCGCCAGCTCTGGGACGGAAAGGCATCCGTCGATCTGGAAGACATCGATGCCGATTCGCTGCAAGCGCTCGCAGGCGCTTGCGGATGGACGCTCGCGCATGCGCATGCACGCACGGGCAATCGCTTCGCAATCGCAGGCTATCTCGGCAAAAGCGACATATTCGACCGTGCGACCGCCGCATTCGCGCAAGCTTACGCGGACCAGAACGAGGCCGATTACCGTATGTTCCTGAAAGCGCTTTCGCTGTAGCGAACGCACTTGACCGCCTGGGCGCGGATTCCGTCAAACGACGGCCGCGCTCGGGCGGCATTTCGTTTCGGGGCCGTGCAGCCAACACCGCGATTCTGCATTGCCCCGAAACGAAAAAAGACCCGCCGAAGCGGGTCTTAGCGCAATCGAATGCGTGGTTGCTATTCGGCCTCGAGGGGACGAACGTGAACCATACGACGAGCACCCTTGGTGAACTCGACGGTGCCTTCGCACAGAGCGAACAGCGTGTCGTCCTTGCCGCGACCGACGTTCTGGCCGGGATGGAAGTGGGTGCCACGCTGGCGAACGATGATGTTGCCGGTGATGACATGCTCGCCGCCATAACGCTTCACGCCGAGGCGCTGCGCGCGGGAGTCACGACCATTACGGGTAGAACCAAGACCTTTTTTATGTGCCATTTTCTATACCTGCCTTCTGTTCTCTTC
>USLD01000066.1 GCA_900555495.1 uncultured Slackia sp.
CCATGTCGGCGCAGGCATCATCGGCGGTCATGAAGAGCTCGTCGACGCCGCGGGCGAGGACGTTCTTCTTCAGCTTGGAGTCGTCGATCTTCTTGTCGCCCACGGTGACGCCAACGACAGAAGAGCCCTCGTTGGCAGCAGCGAGCTGAGCAGCGGCCTCCATAGCGTTCAGATCGTAGGTGGAAACGATCTTATGCGCCTTGGAGAAATCGAGGCTGCCGTCGCCGGACACCTGGATGTCCTGATCGTCAGGGACGACCTTGAAAGAAACAACGATTTTCATCCTGTACCTTTCCTTTCTCATTTCTTATAGAACCGATTCGATTCCATTTAAGCATGTTTCGTGCCAGCGCTCGCCGCCATTGCGAGAAGCTATCGCGCCGTGCTGCGGGGCTCGAAAACGAACGACGCCATTATGCGACGCTTTCAGAACCCGATTCATCCCGCAAACACCGTGAAACGCCATTTACTCAATTTCATGTGATGTCTACTATGCTTCTGACATGGGGTTTTACAAAATGGGATTTCGGTGTCTTTCTTGCCTTTCCGTGCCCTGAAGGCCTTTTAAGAAAGCTTTCGGCCGCATTCGGGAGCGGCCTCGCCATCCTTTGAGGCGAACCGAAGGCCTTAGACGAGGCATCGGGAAATCGACACGGACCGGATGCCGTGACAAAAGAGGACGACAGAAATATTCTGCCGTCCTCGAAAATACGATAGAAGGATGTCGCGATGCCTAGTGGACCGAACAAGAAAGACACGGATCGTAGGCGCGCACGAGCTTTTCGATTTCAAGACGAAGCGTAGGCTCGTCGGCGCCCTGCGCCGTCAAAAGCTCGGCGACCTGACGGATGTTTTTCTCAGTGTCGCTGAGATTATGGACCGTCGGCGTGATGATATTCGCCTTGAGCACGCGGCCCTGCTCGTCGAATTCAAGATCGTGCACGAGCGTTCCGCGCGGCGCCTCGGTCATAGCCACGCCGCGGCCGGCGCGCGGCTCGAACGCCACAGGCACGCTGGAACCCTGCATCGAGGCGAGTTCGCGCAGCATGGCCTCGCAGCGCACGCACACGTCGACGAGCTCGACCGCCTGGGCGACGTTGTTGTCATACGGATTGAGCGCAGGCGGCCTCAGACCCGCCTTCGCCGCCGCCAGGCGCGCCTCACGCGTGAGTTCGCTCCAACTCGTATTGATGCGCGCCAAGGCGCTCGTCGCGAACGTCTCGCCCGTATCGGCGCGGCGCGAGAAATATGCCGCCGAATGATCGACCTGGTATTCGTCGATCAAGTCGCGGTAGTCGTGCACGTCGAAGACGCGGCCGTCTTTGACGAAACGCGGGCTTCCCGATGCCACCGCGTAATGACCCTCTTCGTACAGCGCCATGAAATCGCCCCTCGAAGCGATATCCGGCACCGAGAAGGCCGCGAACACGTCGACCACATGCTCGGCGAACAGACGCATGGCAGCCAGCCTATCGGCCAACTCGAGATATTCGTCGCGCTCGATTTCATGGGTGAAGCCGCCCACCACCGCAGTGATCGGGTGGATGGAACGGCCGCCGATCTTCGTGCACAGCTCGTTACCGAGCGCCTTGACGGCCAGGCCGCCCTCGAAAAGCTCGGGATCCTTCTCCGCGACGGGGAACAGGCTTTCCTCCCCCACGAAATCAGGCGCGGCGAACACGAATAGATGCGACGCGTGGTTTTGCAGGTAACTTCCGTAGATAAGCAGCTCGCGCAGCATGCGCGTACGCTCGGATACCTCGATTCCGAATGCGTCCTCGATGGCCATGAGGTCGGTCACCACGTGGCTCGACGAGCAGATGCCGCAGATACGCGACGCGATATAGCTCACCTTGTCGAAGGAACGCCCCGCCACCATGGATTCGAAGAGGCGGGCGGGCTCGACGATATTCATGCGCACGTCGCGCACCATGCCGTCTTCGATGGAAACATGCACGTTGCCGTGGCCTTCGACACGAGCGATATGGTGCATGGTCAGCGTCGTCGCCGTCATTATTTCCCCTCTCGCAGCATCGGGTTCGTCTGATTGAACAGCTCGAGCGTCTCGTCGAAATCGGATACGCTCATGCCCATCGCTTCGACCATAGCGCGCGCGGCAGGCAGGTTGGCGTGCGGCGACAGGCCGCGGCACCCGTTGCATTCGCGGCCCAGGTTCACGCACTTCGCACCACATCCGGCCAACGTGACCAAACCGAGACACTGCTTGCCCTGGCGCCACAGGCAACCGCCTTCGTTGCGCTTGCAGCTGCCGCACATGGTGTCGGTCAAATCAAGAGCATTGCTGCCGTAGAGCGCACGTTCGAGCACGCGGATGAAGTCGGCCGTATCGATCGGACACGAACGCACCTCGAAATCGACGTCGACCACCGAGGATACGCTGCACGGGGCGCAGGTTTCGCCGCATGCCTCGGGCACATCGGCCCCATAGACTGCGTCGTAGCGGGGCGCAAGGCCCTTCGCCGCCATGCCAGGAATGCCGCCCGTGACGGCGCAGGCGCCGATCGCAATGAGCGTACGGGCGCGCTCGCGCCACTGCTGCACGCAGCGCCTGCTCTCCTCCGTGGTCACGGCGCCCTCGATCACCACCACGTCCACGTCGCCCTCGGGTTCGGGCGCGCTCGAGGCGAGCTGCCAGTAGCGCAAGTCGACCTGGCCCAGGACATCGAGCAGGTGAGCTTCGTCATTGGTGATTTGCAATTGGCAGCCGAAGCAGCTCGCAAGCCCCACGATGACCACGCGAGGCGGCATGCCGGCCGTATTGTTCGAGCAAGCCATGTTACATCGACCCCTGGATATTCTTCGCTTCCCAATAATTGAACACCGGACCGTCGATGCACACGTACTGGTGACCGACCTGGCAGTGGCCGCATTTGCCCATACCGCACTTCATATGACGCTCGAAGCTCATGTAAATGCGGTCGTAGGGAATGCCCTTCTTGCGCATCTCTTCGACGACGAAGCGATACATCACAGGAGGGCCGCACAGCACGCCGTAGGTGTTCTCGGCATCCACCTCGAGATTCTCGAAAGGCTTGGTGACCAGGCCGACCTCGCCGTCCCAGCCCTCTTCGTAATTGTCGACGGTGAGATGCAAGTCGAAATCGTTGCGATGCTTCCACATTTCGAACTGATGGCGGAACATCACTTCACGCGGGTTCTTCGATCCGTAGATGATCGTGACCTTTCCGAAGGCGTGACGCTCGTCGTGAATGTAATTGATGAGCGACTTCAACGGCGCGATGCCCAAGCCGCCCGCCACGAGCAGGATGTCGTGGCCCTTCATCTCCTCAAAGGGGAATCCACGGCCGAAAGGCCCGCGAATGCCGACCACGTCGCCGCATTGCATGGTATGCAATACTTCGGTGAAGCGACCGGCGCGGCGCACGCACAGCTCGATGAATCCCTGTTTGGACGGCGCGGAGGAAATGGAGATGGGCGCCTCGCCCACGCCGAAGATGGAAAGCTCGACGAATTGGCCGGGGTCCTGATGAAACGCCGAGCGGATGCGCTCGTCGATCAGGCGGAATTCGAAAAGCTTTTCGGTGGCGGTCAGGTCGGTGATCGACGTGATGCGGGCGGGCCAGGGACGGTACGGGTTTTCCGCCATCAACTCGGCGCCCGTTTTGACATGGTCGGCGCTGCCGAGACGCGACACCTGGACCGACGTCGTATGCGCATGGCTATTCGGCATCGTTTGCCTCCTTGGTCGTCACGGCCGACGAACGGGTCTTTTCAGCGAAGAACTTGAAGACCTCGATAGGATTGATATTGGTCTTGCAGGCGCGTACGCAACGGCCGCAGCCCACGCACAGCATGGTGCCGTGCTTCATCTTGAAGCCGTTGAGCTTGTGATACATGCGATGGCGCACGCGGCCGCGCTCGTCGGCGCGGAAGTTATGCCCACCTGCCACCTGGGCGAATTCGGGGCTCGTGCAGCAATCCCACGTACGCACGCGCTCGCCGGTCTTGGCGTCGGGAGCGAGGATGTCTTTGATATCGAAGCACATGCAGGTAGGACACACCGCCGCGCATGCCGTGCAGTTCAGGCAGCGCGAGCCGAGCTCGGCCCAGAAAGGATCGCGATGGTAGGTGTCCATCAGCATGGCGATGTCTTGCACGTTGGGAATGGACTCGTCGAAAGCGGCAGCACGACGATGGTTGGCCGCGGCAAAGGCGGCGCGGTCATCATCGGTCGCTTCACGCAAATGCGTGCTTTCTTCGAGAATCTCGGCCGCAGCGACCGAAGAAATGGAGACCCAGTAGCGGTCCCCCAGGTCCTGCAAGAACAGGTCGTAGCCGCGAGGGGCCTCGTCAGCATCGACCCGATGGCAGAAGCAGCTCGACGTGGGCATGCAGCCGACGCCGACGATCAGGGTCGCTTCGCGGCGCGCGCGATAATACGGATCGCTGTAGCGCGAATCGAGGAATACGGCATCGAGACGCTCGATCGCATTCAGGTCGCAAGGATGCACGCCGAAAAGCACACGAGGCTTCACATCGAGCTCGTATTCGATCACGTCGTTTTCGGCCACATCGAATTTGAAAAGCGTTTCCTCGGGAGGGAGGAAGTATTTTTTCGGCGATGCCATCGTGGTGGGATAATCGAGCACCACGTCGTCGGGGTTTTCGATCACATCGAAAATGTAGCCCTGGCCATGTGCGACCGGGGCTACAAGTTCGTATGATTCCATGAAAGCTCGGATCAGCGACGGAAGGTCATCGGCATCGATGATTCGGTAGAGCACGCGCTCCTCCTCCTATGCAGGGACTCTCGATCGATGGCCCCGCCGCATCGCGTTCGGTTTGCTTACGCGCCGAAGAACACGCCGATCTCGCGCTCGGCGGACTCGGGGGAATCGGAGCCATGGATGACATTTTCGTCCATGATGAGACCGAAATCGCCACGAATCGTGCCAGGGGCGGCTTCTGCGGGGTTGGTGGCGCCCATGAGCGTGCGCATCTTCTTGACGGCACCCTCGCCGGAAACGACCATCTTGACCACGGGACCGCTGGTGATGTACTCGATCAGGCCGTTGTAGAAGGGCTTGCCCTCATGCTCGGCGTAGTTGGCCGCAGCCTGCTCGGGAGTGACCATGCCGAGCTCCATGCGCTCGATGGTCAGGCCGGAGCGCTCGATGCGAGCGATGATCTCGCCCATGTGACGGTTGCGCACGGCGTCGGGCTTGAGCATGGAGTAGGTCTTCTCGATTGCCATATCTTTTTTCCTTTCTTCGAACCCGCCGGATGGCGGAATTGGAACCTATGTGAGAAAAACGCGCCGCAGATGCGGCGCGCGGGGTTATTGCTGCGAGGGGAACGACATCTCGATGCCCGAAACCTTCCAGCCGAGAAGGTCGCGGACCATCTGCACCTGGTAATCGACATCGCCGCCTTCGGCGGTCTTCGCCGACACGTACACCGTAGAGTTCGACATGCTCTTGTCCACGCCGTCGATAGTGATGTTGGAATCTTGCACGACGCCGCGCATCGCCGCGTCGATGTTGTCTTCTCCCATGCTCTCGACGAAATACTGCGAGGCGTTCGCTGTGTCGGAGAACAGGCTGCGGGCAACGCTTTCCTGCGTGGGATAGCCCCAGCCCTGCGTGTAAAGGAACACGCAGCCCGCAGCTGCGATCAGCAACAGCGTGAAGAACACGACCAGGATCTTCAGGCCGACGTTGCGGCGCTTGCGATCCTGCTTCGCGATGCCCTTCGAATAGCGTTCCAACTCTTCGTCGCTCGCGTTGAAGAAGCGCTCGTCGCCCGACGCATATCCGTCAGGCACCGTATAGCCATACGCTTCGACAGGATAATACTGGGGGTCGTTGTACGGCTCGAACGCCTGGGTGGCCTGGTCGTAAGCAGCCTCCTGAGGAAGCGGCGCTCCGTCTGCGGCAACGTCGAGGCCCGACATGTCGTTTTCAGGCTCGTCGGGGACCGAAATGGGCTGCATGGCCGCGGTGCCGGTGGCGACGGCCTGCGCAGCGCGGCCGTAATCGACGCTGGCGGAATCGCTCAGGAAATACGTCTTATCGGCCAATGCCTCCTCGAAGGCGCTCATGGCCTGCTGCATCTGGCCGCAGGCCACATACGCCTGGCCGAGATTCGCATACATCTTATTGCGCGTGGCAGGGTCCATATCGAACTGCAGCGCGCTTTCGTAAGACTGTACCGCATCGGCAGGACGGCCCAGAGCCATGAAGCACACGCCCAGGTTCAGCAGTGCTTTGGTTCGATCGGGATTGTTGACATCGAGCGCAGCCTCACGGAACGCGACGCCCGCTTCGGCATTTTTACCCAGCTTGAGCAGCGCATTGCCGAGACCGAGGTAGGCCTTGTAAGGAGTGTCGTATTTCGCGTCGGAAACCGCGATTTCGAAGTGGGACACGGCGTTTTCGTAGTCGTGCAGGAAGGCGTAGGCCTTGCCCAGGTTGCAATTCACCGCGCCGCACGCGTCGTAGGCCGTATCCGCCGTTGCCTGCGTGTAAGCGAGAATCGCCTGATCGAAATCCTTCATCTGCAAGAAGCAGTTGCCGATCTGATGATAGATGTAGCCCAAATCGCCCGGCCCCTTGACGACGGCGGGGTCGGTAAGGCACTGGTTGAACAGCTCGAGCGCGGTCCTGAAATCGCGCGCCTGATACGCTGCACGGGCCTGGGCGATAGATTGATTATCCATGAGACTCTTCCTTCGGTGCCGATGCGGCCGATGCGGCCGTTAGTCGGCGTTTTCGATTTCGACGGTCTCGATCACGTCGCCGACGCGAAGCGAGGCGATGACGTCTTTGCCTTCGATGGTCTGGCCGAACACCGTGTAACCGGAATCGAGGTTATGCTGGGGTCCGAGGCACAGATAGAACTGGGAACCTGCGGAATCGGGGTTCTGGGAGCGCGCCATGGCGAGGGCGCCGTCCTCATGGGAGTTATTGGGGTTGGTGCTGAACTCCTCTTTGATGGTGTAGCCGGGGCCGCCCGTGCCCAAGCCCGCCCACGGGTTGCCTGCTGCGGCGATGACCTGCTCGGAGTCGAGGTCGCGCGTATTGGGGCAGCCGCCCTGGATCACGAAGTTGGGAACGTAGCGATGGAACTTCAGATTGTCATAGAAGCCCTTGCGAGCGAGCTCCACGAAGTTGCCCACATGAATCGGCGCGTCGGCTCCTGCGAGCTGGACGCGAACGTCGCCTTTCGAGGTTTTGATGACGGCGATCTCGTTGCCGTTCGGCTGGTATTCGGGGGTGTACATAGCCATGCCCATGCGCTCCTTTTCTCGTGCATACCCGTAAATAGACTTGCAGCAAGGCCGCATGCGCGGCGTGCGGTTTTCAACGGCTGGTGCCCCCTACAGGATTCGAACCTGCGGCTTTCTGCTCCGGAGGCAGACGCTC
>USLD01000067.1 GCA_900555495.1 uncultured Slackia sp.
CCTTCTTGCGTATGCGTTCACGTGGCGGTTTCGCTGCAGCGCCGCGTTAGTCTTCTTTGACCACCAGCACGTCGCAGCGCAGATTGCGGATCAGGTAGGTGGAAACGCTGCCGACGAACACGTATTTGATGTTCGACAGGCCGCGTTCGCCGCAGATGACCAGATCGGGATCGTACGGCTCGATAATCTGCTCGCTCAGCGTTTCGGTGATGCGACCGGCCTTCACGACCACCTGCACTTCGGGAATGTTGGGGTTGTTGCGGGCGGCTTCGAGCTTGTCCGCGATCGATTCCTCGAGCTTGGCTTTCATGTCGGCCGCGAGGGCGGCGAAATCGGTGCCTGCCGCTTCGTAGGGGACCGAATCGACGACGTGGCCGAACATCAGCGAGGCATTGGCTCCTTCGGCAAGCTCGATAGCGCGGTCGACGACCATGTCCTGGGTTTTCCCGCCGTCGAGCGCAGCGAAAATGCGATTGTACTTCTTCGTCATGACAGCTCCTGACCTTGGATCGTCCTTGGATTCAAGGACGATTCCATTTTATCACTCGATTGTTCTAAAGCGCCTGTTCCGGCGATTCGCACCCTGCGCGTTGCCCTTTCGTTACGCTGTGCGGCTAAGCGTTCGTCTGCATGCGCGAAAGTTCGGCGTCGACGGCTGCGATGTCGTCTTCAGCGGTAGCCCACGAGCAGGTCATGCGTACGATGGTCGAGTCCGCATCGGGGCGCGCGATGACATCGGCATCGAAGGCGTGGACGAACGCATCGGCCGTCGGGTTGTCGAGCCTGAGGAATTGCTGGTTGGTGGAAGAGTCGCTTTCGAAGGCGTCGAACCCGTGCGCTGCCAGCACTTCGCGCAATTTCAGGGCCGCAGCGACGGAGTGGCGGCCGAGCGAAAGGTAGAGCGGCTCGTCGCCTTGCGCTTCGGTCACGCCCGCCTGCGCGCCCGTGACGGAGAACAGCGTATCGAACTGTACGCCCAGAAGCCTTCCCTTGGCGCAGACGGCGCCCTTCTGCTTCATGATGTAGCGGAACTCGCGTGCTACGGCGGCGTTGCGGATCACGATGGCCTCGCCGAAAAGCGCGCCGTTTTTGGTGCCGCCGATGGTGAACACGTCTGCGGCGGCGCAGACGTCGGCCAGCGTGGCGTCGCAGCGCGGCGAAGCGAGGCCGCAGGCAAGCCTGGCCCCGTCGATGAACAGCAACAGGTCGTGCTCGTCCGCGTAGGCACGCAGCGCCGCGAGTTCGGCGGCGGTGCATACCAGGCCGGTTTCGGTAGCGAGCGACATATGCAGAAGGCGCGGCTTGACCATATGGAAGTTGTTGCCGTATTCGTGTTCCCCCATGACGGCGTCGACGCCTGCGATGCTTAGGAGGCCGTCGGCATCCGCGGTGACGAGCACCTTGTGGCCGCAAGCTTCGATGGCTCCTGTCTCATGCACGTTGATATGGCCGTCGGGCGCGGCGATGACGCATTCGTGCGGACGCAGGCATGCGGCGATCGAGACCAGGTTGGCCATGGTGCCGCCTGCGACGAATTCGACCTGCAGACTTTCGGGGTCGATGCCCGCACTTTCGAGCGCATCGTGTGCATCGCTTCGTACGATGGCCTGACGAATACGGCCGCGCGCTGCGTCGCACCACGTATCTTCGGTATAGCCGGGGTGTTGTTCTCCGTTGGTGCGGACCAGGGCGTCGAGGACGCACGGGTGGGCGCCCTCCATATAATCGTTGCGGAAGCTGTGCATGGGATGCCTTTCGATCGGCGGCGAACGCATCGTCGCGTTTTGCTGACTGTTCGGATTATAGGGTCGTCGAGCGCTGCCTGCGAAGCGCGGCATCGGATGGCGTGGCGGGGTGGGGCGAAAGGCGCGGTCGGTCGCGCGGCTGCACGGATCGTGCGCAGGGGACGCCCCTCTTTTTTGAGGGCTTATCGTTGCGAAATTGATTAAAGTAACTAAAAGAAACTTAAAGATTTTAGGTAATCAGACGTTAAAGATAAATGGTCATGAAAATGAAAATACCGCAGGTCGATCGGTAAAAAACACGTCAGACGTGCTAGAATGCGTCGAGGCAGCTGCTCAGGCGCTGTCTTTTGTGATGCCAAAATGAATTTCGTGCATACGAAAGAAAATTTTGGTATAATTTTTCGGCTGTTGCTTAAGCAAACGATGAGTGAAGAAGGAAGATTCTTGGCAAAAGAAGACGTCATCGAACTTGAAGGCACGGTCCTCGAGGCCCTTCCGAACGCGATGTTCAAGGTCGAACTCGAGAACGGCCATCAGATTCTGGCGCATATTTCCGGCAAAATGCGCATGCACTACATCAAAATCCTGCCGGGCGACAAGGTAACCGTCGAGCTGTCGGTCTACGACCTGTCTCGCGGCCGTATTACCTATCGCTTCAAGTAAGCACCCGCTCTGCTCCGACTCCTCGTCGAAACACACAGGGTGCATTTCTGCGCTTAAAAGCAGCGGCCGCGTGTCCGTAACAACGCACGACATGACAACCATCGCCTGCGGCTGGGCGTGTTGCATAGAGTAAAAGACAGTAGGGTTCCCCAGAGGTTGAACCGTCGGCCAAAGGGAAGCCGCACATTCAAAGGAGACAAACATGAAGGTCCGTCCTTCGGTCAAGAAGATGTGCGACAAGTGCAAAATCATTCGACGTCATGGCAAGGTGCTCGTGATCTGCGAGAATCCTCGTCATAAGCAGCGTCAGGGTTAAAGAGAGGAAGGCTAGCTAAACTATGGCACGTCTTTTCGGTGTCGACCTCCCTCGCGAGAAGCGCATTGAGATCGGCTTGACTTACATTTACGGCATCGGCAACACCACCGCCAAGAAGATCGTCGCGGAAACCGGCGTCAACCCGGACATCCGCGTCAAGGACATCTCTGAAGACGATCTTCAGAAGATCCGCGAATACATCAGCGAGAACCTGACGGTCGAGGGCGACCTGCACCGCGAGGTTTCTCAGAACGTTAAGCGCCTTATGGAAATCGGCTGCTACCGTGGCCTGCGTCACCGCAAGGGTCTCCCCGTTCGCGGTCAGCGCACCCACACCAACGCTCGCACCCGCAAGGGTCCCAAGCGTCAAATCGGCGGCAAGAAGAAGTAGGGGTTTTAACACATGGCTAAGAAGAACGTTCGCACGCGCATCAAGCGCTCCGAGCGCAAGAATATTGCGGTCGGTCAGGCTCACATCAAGAGCACCTTCAACAACACCATCGTTTCCATCACCGATCCTCAGGGTAACGTGATTTCCTGGAACTCTGCCGGTACCGTGGGCTTCAAGGGCTCTCGTAAGTCCACCCCGTTCGCCGCGCAGATGGCTGCCGAGCAGGCCGCCAAGACCGCTATGGAGCACGGCCTCAAGAAGGTCAGCGTCTTCGTGAAGGGCCCCGGCTCTGGTCGCGAGACCGCTATCCGCTCCCTTCAGGCCGCCGGCCTCGAAGTGGCGAGCATCCAGGATTGCACCCCCATCCCGCACAACGGCTGCCGTCCGTGCAAGCGTCGTCGCGTGTAGTTCAGAAAGGATCGAATCATTATGGCAATCAATAGGACTCCGGTTCTTAAGCGCTGCCGCCAGCTCGGTATTGATCCGGTTGTGCTGGGCTACAGCAGCAAGAAAGAATCCATCCGTCAGCCCAAGCGCCGTCGCAAGGAAAGCGAATACGGCATGCAGCTGCGCGAGAAGCAGAAGGCCAAGTTCATCTACGGCGTTCTGGAGAAGCAGTTCCGCGGCTACTTCATGAAGGCTAAGCGTCAGCAGGGCATCACCGGCGAGAACCTGATGCGCATTCTCGAGTCCCGTCTCGACAATGTCGTCTTCCGCCTGGGCTTCGCCCGCACCCGCAAGGAAGCCCGCCAGACCGTGACCCACGGCCACATTCTGGTGAACGGTCGCCGCGTGGACATTCCGTCCTACCGCGTGCGCCCCGGCGACCTGGTTTCCGTGGCTCCCAAGGCCAAGGAAATGCTCGTCATCAAGAGCGCTCTCGTGTCCAACGAGCGTATGCAGGTTCCCGCATGGCTCGAAGTCGACATCGAGAAACTGCAGGGCAGCGTGCTCTCCCTTCCGAACCGCGATCAGATCGACCTGGATATCAACGAGCAGCTTATCGTCGAGCTCTACTCTAAGTAATAACCAGCGGCTGATTAGGAGGCTTACAAACTATGGCAGAGTTCATGAGGCCAACCGTCACTACCGAAGAAGTGAACGATACCGTCGCTCGCTTCATCGTAGAGCCGCTCGAGCGTGGTTTCGGATATACGCTGGGCAACTGCATGCGTCGTGTGCTGCTCTCTTCCCTGGACGGCGCGAAAGCGACCGCTATCCAGATCGAAGGCGTGCAGCATGAGTTCACGACCGCAGAAGGCGTGATCGAAGATGTCACCGACATCGTCCTTAACGTGAAGGGCCTCGTTTTCGCAGCCCTTTCCGAGGACTACACCGAGGCAGTCGCGACGATTTCCGTCGAGGGTCCGTGCACGGTGACCGGCGCTGACATCAAAGTTCCTGCCGAGTTCACGCTTGTTAACCCCGACCATGTCATCGCCACTGTGGCCGATGGCGGTACGTTGAACATGAATATCCGCATCGGTGTCGGCCGTGGCTATGTTTCGGCCGAGCGCAACAAGCGCACCGAGGATCCCATCGGCATCATCCATGTGGACAGCCTGTTCTCTCCCGTGCGTCGTTGCACCCTCGCGGTCAGCGATACGCGCGTGGGCCAGCGTACCGACTACGACAAGCTGGTTCTTGAGGTCGAGACCGACGGCTCCATCGTCCCGAACGAGGCGGTGTGCCGCGCGGCCAATATCATCAACCAGTACATGGGGGCGTTTTTGACCCTGGCCGATATCGCCGACGAGGAAGAGGGCGAAATCCCGTCCATCTTCGCTCCGGAGGGCCAGGAGGCCAATGCTGAGCTCGATAAGCAGATCGAGGATCTGGACCTGTCCGTCCGCTCCTACAACTGCTTGAAGCGCGCCGGTATCCATTCCGTGCGTCAGCTGGTCGAGTTCTCCGAGAACGACCTGCTCAACATCCGTAACTTTGGCGCGAAGTCCATCGAAGAGGTCAAGGACAAGCTGATCTCGATGGACCTCAACTTGAAGCAATAATAGGAGATACACGATGAGGCATTACAAGAAGGGCCGCAAGCTGGGCACCGATGCCGCCCACACTAAGGCCATGAAGAGGTCGCTGGTGCAGGCGCTGTTCCTGAACGACCGCATCAAGACCATCGAGTCTCGCGCGAAGGAAATCCGCCCCGATGTCGACCGTATCATCACCTGGGCGAAGAAGGGCGACCTGCATTCCCGTCGTCTCGCCATCGCCGCTCTCGGCAACGACAAAGAGCTCGTTCGCGAGATCTTCGAGAAGGTTGCTCAGGGCATGTTCGCCGACCGTCAGGGCGGTTACACCCGCATCCTGAAGCTCGGCCCCCGCAAGGGCGACAATGCTCCTATGGTCATCATGGAGCTCGTGACCGAGCCCGTGGCCAAGAAGGAGGAGAAGGCTGAGGAGAAGGCCCCCAAGGCTGCTCCGAAGAAGGTCGAGAAGGCTGAAGAGACCGAGGCTGTCGCCGAGGCTCAGGCCGAGGAGACCGCCGAGGCCGAGGAGAAGAAGGCCGAGTAGCCTTTTTCTCTCACAATGCTTTCAAGAAAGGACGCTTCGGCGTCCTTTCTTCGTTTCCAGACGGGTCCGTCGCTTCTGCCGACCGTTGTTCATGGGCTTTGTCTGCTCGTTGAAACGCGGGTCGTGACGGGTATCGTCTCGGTTGCAAAGGGAGCCTGCATCTGCCGTCCGGCCGTTCGACGTGATACGATGAAGCCGTCCTTGGAAAAGGAGGGCGGTGCGCTCAGGGCGTGCGCCTCGATGCGGAGAGGAGGGCGTCATGTCCGAGATTGGAAAGCTGATCAATGATGCCATCGATAAGGCTCAGGAACTGGCGAGCGAAATGAAGGAAGCGGGCGATAAGGTCATCGACGTCATCCAAGAGCAGACGCCGGCCGTCATGGAAAGCGCTCGCGCGAAGCGCGAGGAGATGGCGAGTGCCACGCGCGAGAATATTCCCGTGTTGATCGATGAGGCCAAGGCTGCGGCCGACCGCGCCATGGAAACCCGCAAAGAGGTCGCCGAGCATGTTATGGACGCCACGTCCCAGATCGCCGACAAATCGGTCGAACTGACCAAGGAGATGGGCGACCGCGCGGCTGAAGCTGCGAAGGCGACCGTCGAGCGCATCACCAAGAAGGACTCCGAGGCGGAAGAGGCTGTCGAAGAATAGCCTGCCTGCGGCATCATAGAGAACGCATGACGAGAAAGGGGCGATACGCCCCTTTCTTTTATACTGGAGCGCATGGCTGAATCCCAACATATCCGAACCGGTTCCGTAGTCGCCCGCCATATGCGAATCGATGCGCGCATGGCTATCATCGCGGTGCTCTTCTATTCGATCGCGCTTTTCGTGGCTCGGTCTTGGCTTGCTATGGGCGTGCTGGCTGCGGGCCTCGCCGCGGTCTTGGCGCTTGCTCGTATGAATGTGGCTTCGATGCTTAAAGGCATCGTGCCGCTGCTCGTCATACTGGCTTTCACGGTGCTCGCCCATATACCGCAGGGAATAGGCGAGGGCTTTTATTATGCGCTGCGCATCTTGCTGCTGGCGCTAGCAACGCTGTGCGTGGCGTTTTCCTACGACGATACGCAGCTCGTGCGCGCCTTCGCGTCGTTTCTGGCGCCGTTGCGCGCCGTTCGCGTTCCCGTGGACGATATCGCGACCATGTTCTCGATCGCTATCAGGTTCATTCCCGTAAGCCTCGATGAATTCCAGCGCGTTTCGAACGCTCAGCGTGCCCGTGGCGCGGCGCTCGACGAGGGCGGCGTGGTCGAGCGTGTGAAATGCTGGGGAAGCGTCTTGGTTCCGATTTTGGTGGGGCTGTTCCATCGCGCCGGGGTGCTGGCCCAGGCCATGGAGGCTCGCTGTTACGGCGGGGGAGCACGTCGCACGAGCCTGCATGGCGACGAGCGCCTGCGCGTGACGGATGTGCTGGCGGCGGCGTTCGTTTCGTCGGCCTGTATGGGCGTGGCCGTTCTTTTGTAGGATGCGTCTTCGCTCGCGCCGCAGCGATTCGACCGCATAAGCGGCGTTGTTCGACGTGCATGCCGCGCCGGTCGAAGCGACTCCGGCCACGCTTGCCAGCCGCTTGGCTTCGTTGTGCGCACAACCCGGTACAATCACCCTGTTTATACGGCGCGATCGCGCCGTCTTCGTTGCGGCACCCATGCGAACGTGCCGCGTGAAACCGACCGAGGAGGCAATCTTCATGAGCATCATCTTCGACGTGTACGGCCGCG
>USLD01000068.1 GCA_900555495.1 uncultured Slackia sp.
ACGCCATCCTGCGCATCGAGGCGAAATCCCCCGAGCCGCAAGAACGGAATCCCGCACCCCGCTCCGGATGGCGGCGGCCGGGAATACAAGCCGATCATGCGGCGCATCGACCCCGCGAGGCAGCGCCCGATGAACCCCATGCGGACGCGAGGGCGCGTCTCGAGCATGCCCTTGTGCAGTCGCTCGCACGTCAAGACGTCGCCGTCGCAGCGCTGTCGGACTTCGGCGATGCGCCGATGCCGGGCGCGGGCGAAAAGCCGACCGACACAGGCCGTGTTTCATGCCGCCTTGTCATCGGCCTCGCGGCGCTTCACGAAACCCGGGCCAAGGCGGCCGCAGAAGCGCTTTGGAGGGGCATCGCTCCCTTTATTTAAGGCACTCCTTGAAAACAGTCGATTCAAAATGCGCATGAACTGGGGTTTTATATCGGTCACTAAAAAATGAGTAGGCGTTTTTCTTTCTGAGAATACCAATCATCAGGCGATTCCCGCCCCCTGGAAAGCGCGTAATATGCAAATCGTTCCGAATGACACCCATCGGACATGCCCCTTATCCGATCCGCCCGTTCCCCTCGTGACGGATCGGACCTCCTTCGATTTCGACCCGCTTACCCCGAGTCGAATCAATCCCATGGCGCACCTCTCTCATGCGCCTTTCTTCCCCAAAAGGCCGGCACACCCGCTAAGGCGTGTCGGCCTTTTCTTTTGTCTCGGTCCGAAAGCCGATCGATCGCGCGACGCTATCGCCCGCCCTGACCGACTATCGATCGCGCGCTGACATAAGTCACCGAGAAGTAGATTCCATACACCGTCAAAAACGATGCGACGGCCACGACGCTCGTCGCGCCGATGTCGAAGTTCCCGAACACGCGCACCACATCCGTGACCACCTGCATGGCGCACAACGTATGCGCTATCCCCAGTATCAGCGGGAAGGCAAAATACACCAGCACCTGCTTGAACAACGCTCCGTCGACCATCTTGCGAGGCGCTCCGAGTTTCGAGAGCAAATCGTATCGACGCGCGTTATCGGCCGCATCGGTCAATTGCTGAATGGCAAGGATCGCGGCGCACGCTATCACCAAAACGAAGCCGATGTAGATGGCCAGATAGCTCACCACCGCCGTCAGGCCGAAGCTTTGCGAACGCACGCCATCGGCGGTCTGGACCATGGTGACCGGCTGCGTATTCGTATCCAGCGTCTGCTCGACCGCATTCGCGAAAGAACGGAACGCCTCCTGCTGGCCGGGTGCGCATCGCACATCGAGAATGGACTGATACGGCACGGCGTCCTCGGGCAGGCAGGCATCGTCGACGACGATCGCCCCCGCACGCATCATGACACCCGTGACTTCGATCGTGTCGCGGCACAGAACGCGCTGCACACGCACATCGTTTCCGAACACCGAAAGCGTCGGCTCTTTTTCGGCGACCGCCGCCAGATACGGCGCGGTCGTAGCGAAATCGCTCCACAAGAGGCATTCCCCCTCGCCGAGCATCACAGGCTCGAGGCCTGCGAGCTCGCGCGCAGCATTGAACTCGGAAAGGCTCACGGCATCCAGATTCATCGAGGATGTGTCATCGGACAACAGCCCCGCGCCCACATAGTCGAGAAGCGACTCCCCCGTCTCATCTTCCAAGTCGCCGTAAGCGACGCCGGAATCGTAGAAATCGACCTGGACGCTTTCATCCACGAGCTCGTCCCAAGAAGGAGCGCCGACGACCGCCGCGCTATCGGCAAGCCCGCTCGCCATATCGTATCCATGGGCGCGCACGAAGTCGGAGAACTCCTCCCCATAGACGGGAATCGCCTCCATGCCGTCTTCGCCGGCTTCATAGAAGAAATGGGTGGTGGAAACGGTGGCGTCGTATTTCGTTCCCGCATCGACCCCCGACTGCATGGCGTTGCAGATACCGATGCCGCCGCATACGCTCGTCATGGCGAGGAACAGCGTGATCGCGATCACGCTCATGCTGACGAACGCCGAGTTCACGCGCGCCGAAAGCTGCCGCAGGAAAACCATGTTCAACCCGCGCAGATACAAGGGGCGGATCATCTGGGCGAGACGAAGCAGAAAGCCCGACAGAGAATAGAAGAACAAGACCGTGCCCGCGCACACGAGAATCGTGGCCGCGACGAACTGTCCATCGACGTTAAGGAGGCCGTTGTCGATGAGCAGCTTGTACGAAACGCCTATAACGACGCACGAAACCAGGAACAGCGCAAACGACAGCGGCAGGCTGCGCAGCTTCATGCTCTCGTTCTTGCGTTCGGATTGCAGGAGGTCGATCAGCTTGGCTTTGGACAAATGCCCGGCGTTCCATGCCGCCGCGACGACGAATACGGCCGAAAACGCGACGACGGTCTGCGCCAAAGCGGCCCCCGATACGGAAAACGCCACGCCCTCGACGGCGGAATCGAACATCGATGCCGCGAAATTCGAGAGCACCTGCGAAACGGCGATGCCGATGACGAGGCCCACGGCGAGAGACGCCGCGCCTACGATCAACGTCTCTGCAGCCGATATCTTGAGCAGGTCGCTTTTCTGCATTCCGAGCGTCAAATACAGCGCGAATTCCTTATTGCGCCTCTTGACCAAAAACCGATTGGCATACAGCACGAGGAACGCCAGGATGACGGCGATGAATGCCGACACGAACGAAATCACCATGCTCAAAAGCTCGACCATGGACCGCGAATCTTGCGAAATGCGAGCCACGGCCTGGGAGTCGGCGATCGAATTGAACGCATAGAAAACGGCGATGCCGAGCACCAACGTGAAGAAATACACCGCGAAATCCTTCGCGGACTTGCGCACGTTGGCGAAAGCGAGTTTAACGAGCATCGCCGGCCTCGCTTCCCAGGCTTGTAGCCGCGGCTACCACCTTCGAGAAGAATTCCTTACGCGAATCGTCTCCTCGGCGCAGCTGCCCCCACAAACGACCGTCTTTGATGAATACGATGCGGCTGCACCAGCTGGCGGTGAACGCATCGTGCGTCACCATGACGATGGATGCCCCCATCTTATTGAGCAGGTCGAACGTCTCGCGCACCATCTCCGGATCAAGCGCTGCGGTCACCTCATCGAACAGCATAATCTCGGGGTGCATCATCAGTGCACGCACGATCGCAACACGCTGCTTCTGACCGCCCGATATCTGATACGGATACTTTTCCAGGATATCGCCGATTCCCAACCGCGCCGCCATATCGTCGACGCGCGCGTCTATCTGGGAAGCCGGCGCCTTTTGGATCGTCAGAGCCAGCGCGATATTCTCGCGCACGGTAAGCGTGTCGAGGAGGTTCGAATCCTGGAACACGAATCCCAGTTCATCGCGACGAAAACGCGACACTTCCTTCGACGAAAGAGTCGTGACGTCGCGACCTGCGATGCAGATCGACCCGCTCGTGACGGTATCTATCGTAGAGATGCAATTGAGCAAGGTCGACTTGCCCGAACCGCTCGGTCCCATGATGCCGACGAATTCCCCTTCGTCGACGAAAAAACTCACTCCGTCGAGCGCAAGCGTGGCCGCCTGCGCATCCTTTCGCTCTCCTCCGTATCGTTTCGTCGCGTCCCTGACTTCGAGCACATGCCCCGCCATAGCCGCCTCCTCTCGTCGAACCCCGGCGTGCGCCGGCGCGAATATCGTCTGCACCAACGATATCGGGGGGCGCCGGCGCCAACCTTGAGCCGACCTGACATTTGCCTGACGAAAAGAAGCCGCCTCGTCCACGACGACGACACGCGTGCTTTAATGGGAGCGAGAACGAGAAAGGAGCGTATGCCATGAGCGATGCGAATCTGAAATCACGACGCATTCTCCTTGTAGACGACGAACCGGAACTGCGCCGTATGGTGGCATCGATGCTTGCCGCCGAGGGATTCTCCAACGTCACGCAGGCGGGAAACGTCAAAGAGGCGCTCGAAGCGTTTCGACGCGTGAAGCCGGAGCTCGCGTTGCTCGATGTGATGCTTCCCGACGGCGACGGATTCACGCTATGCCAATACCTGCGCGCATTCGATTCGGACTCGCCTCTTCCCGTGATATTCCTTACCGCTAAAGACGAGACCGACGACCGGCTTTCGGGCCTTCGGTCGGGCGCCGACGATTACGTGACCAAGCCGTTCAGCCCCCAGGAACTCGTCTTGCGCATCGCGGCCGTGCTGCGTCGCTGCTACCCGGCCGACCCCGAGACCGTCGAGCTCGCCGATTGCGTGCTCGACCTGGGCAACGCTGACGTGCACCGCAAGGACACGGGCGAGCACCTCTCGCTCACCGTAAAAGAACGCGCTCTTCTCGAAGCCCTCGCGCGTAATGCGGGGCGCATCGTCACCACCGACGCCCTCTGCGAGGCCGCATGGGGCGATTCGTTCGGGTACGAGCAATCGCTTATGACGCATGTACGCCGCATTCGCGAAAAAATCGAAGCCGACCCGTCGCACCCCCGCTCGCTCGTCACGGCGAAAGGCATCGGATACAAGCTGGTCGCCCATAAGGAGCGCTGACCATGAACGATGCGAAAACGGAGTCCGCGCGAAACCCGCAACGCTCCGACAAGTCCGCCCGCCGTCGGGCAGAGCGGGCCCGGAAAAAAGCGTCCGCGCCGTTCTTCTTCGGCAAGCAAGCCGTCGCATTCGCCGCGGTCTGCGTCGCGCTGCTCGTCTTAGACCTTTTCCTTTATATAGGCATCGCCATCTACGAGAACACGCAGGCGTTCGGCAACGGATCGCCGAAAAGCATCACGCTGGCCATCGGCGACAAGCTCGTCCGCGGCGAAGACGGCACGTATGCCCTGCACGAAAGCGAAGCCGCCTGGATGGATTACGAGCAATGCTGGGCCATGCTTCTTTCGGAGGAAGGCGAGGTTCTGTGGAGCCGCAACGCGCCCGAAAGCGTGCTTCGCCCTTATACCCTGTCGGAAGTGGCGGTATTCTCGCGATCGGGATACCTGGACGATTTCCCCTGCTTCGTTTGCAAACGAGACGACGGGCTGCTTGTCACGGGGTTCCCGAAAGACTCCTACGCCATGAGCATCGTATCCTATCTGCCCCAGCAAAGCCTGGCGCATATGCCCTTGTACGCATTGCTCATCTTCTTCGTCGATGCGGCCGTGCTCTATCTCGTCTACATGGTATCGAAGCGACGCGTGGCGAAAAGCATCGCGCCCATGATCGAAGCCCTCGACGAACTCGCATGCGGCAAACCCGTCCACGTGCAACTCAAGGGCTCGTTGAAAGACGTGGGCGAGACGATCAATGCGGCAAGCGCCGTCATGCGCCGTAAGGACGAGGCGCGCAAACGATGGGTGTCGGGAGTCAGCCACGATGTCAGGACGCCCCTTGCGATATCCATGGGCCACGCCGAACGCATAGCCTCGGACGATAAGGCAAGCGAATCGACGCGGGAATCGGCGCGCATCATCGAACGACAGAATGCGCGCATTCGCGATCTGGTCTCGGACCTCAACATAGCCTCGAAGCTCGAATACGACATGCAACCCGTCGATATGAAGCCCGCAAGGATCGCGCGGACGGTACGCAACATCGCCGCCGACTACGCGAACACCTACCCCGACGGGCCGTTCGAAATCGAGGCCGACGTGAACGCGCGCGCGCAAAACTCGACCCCGTCGATCGACGAACGCCTCATCGACAGAGCGCTGCGCAACCTGGTCGATAACGCCATCAGACACAACGAGGAGGGGTGCACGATACGTCTATTCGTCGACTCGGTCGACGGCAAGACCGTCATCGGCGCGGCCGACGACGGCAAGGGGCTCGACGAGGCGCTGATCGCGCGGCTCAACCGCGAGGCCTACGACATCGCCCTCGACCGACCGGACGAAAGCCCATCGGAAGGCCCCGTGCCGCCGCCCCATTATCACGAATATTGCCCCGACGCCGCACAGGCGGCGACGGAAGACGAATCCTCGCACGATCGACCCCTGCTCGAACCGAAAGACCTCATCGGACTTAACGAGCACGGACTCGGCCTCTCGCTGGTGGCCCGCATCGCCGCGGCGCATGAGGGACGCGTCGAATTCTCGAGCGGACGGCAGGGAGGATTCGTCGCCACGATGACCTTGCCCGCGACGCCTCGGCAAAAGCAGCGGCCGGAATGCGCCGAAACCGCATTCCGGAAAGCGTAATCAGGCGCTGCCGACTGCGCGACGATGAACGCGCATCGGTCGAATTCTCCCGAAGAAGGGCCACTCGCACCCGCGAGCGGCCCTTTACCCTATTTGGGAGGTACTCCAGCGAAACAAAGCGCGAAACGGCTATAGTGGCACCCATGACATTTCAGGTGGCCAGCGCGACTGCATCGATAGCATTCGAATCAGTCGCGCCGCGATCCATCGATGAACGAAAGGACCTGTGGTGAAAAAAATCTGGCAAAAATGGAACGAGATCAGCCTCATCAAGAGAATCCTGGTCTTCCTCGTCTTCGGCGCCGTGCTCGGCGTCGTCGCACCGACCCTCACGTGGCTCAGCATCTTCGGCGACCTTTTCGTCGGCGCCCTCAAGGCGGTTGCGCCCATCCTCGTCTTCTTCCTGGTCATCGCCGCGCTCACCAATGCGCGCGCCGACGGGTCCATGAAGACGATCGTCGCGCTTTACGTGCTCTGCACCTTCATCGCCGCGCTTGTGGCCGTCGTCGCAAGCTACCTCTTCCCGATCGAGCTCACGCTCGAAGGCCTCGAGGCGGCCGACAAGGCATCGCCCGAAGGCGTCGGCGAAGTCTTGAGCACGCTCGTCATGAACCTGGTAGCCAACCCCGTCGACGCCCTCGTCAACGCCAACTACCTGGGCATCCTCGCATGGGGCGTCCTTCTGGGCGTGGCATTGCGCATCGCCTCCGAAGCTACCAAGAACATCTTCACCGACATCTCCGACGCCGTGGGCCACGTCGTGCGCTGGGTCATCAGCCTCGCTCCCTTCGGCATCTTCGGCCTGGTGTATACCGCAGTGTCCACCAACGGCCTCGAAATCTTCACCGAGTACGGCAAGCTGTTGCTGGTCCTTGTCGGCTGCATGGCGTTCCTGGCCTTCGTCGCCAACCCGCTCATCGTCTACTTCTTCACCCGCAAGAACCCCTATCCGCTGGTCATCCGCACGCTGAAGGAATCCGGCCTCACGGCGTTTTTCACCCGCAGCTCCGCCGCGAACATCCCCGTGAACATGGAGCTGTGCCGCAAGCTCAAGCTGGATAAAGACGTCTACTCCGTCTCCATCCCGCTGGGCGCCACCATCAACATGGGCGGCGCGGCCGTCACCATCACCGTCATGGCCATGGCCGCTTCCCATACCCTGGGCATCTCCGTCGACCTTCCCACCGCCGTGATCC
>USLD01000069.1 GCA_900555495.1 uncultured Slackia sp.
GCCAGATAGCCGTCGAGCCAGTCGGTGCACGAAATGACGACGAAGATGCCCGCCGCGATCCAGGCCTTCCATACGTTCAGCTCGGCGAACCCGATCCACTCGGGCCACGGGCTGATAATCGCCGCCACGAACACGGGAACCAGACAGATGCGGACCATGGTGATGATGTTCGCAGGAGTCATCACGCTCTCGGCCGGCTTCGTAACGTTATCGCCCATCGCACAGCTCGCCTTCCATCTCGTACACGAGCGTGTCGGAGATGCGCACGCGCACGATGTCGCCGACCTCGCCCTCTTCCAGATACACGACGCCGTCGACCTCGGGAGCCTGGCACATCGCGCGGCCGTACAGCTGGCCGTCTTCCTCGCGGCCGAGCACGAGCACGTCCATTTCGCTGCCGATGCGAGCCGACACGCGGCCCTCGCCGATGGCGTCGGCGATGTCGCGGATGCGCTGGGCGCGCTCGATCTTGACCTCTTCTTCGACCTGGCCGTCGAGCGTCGCGGCGCGCGTGCCCTCCTCGGCCGAATACGGGAACACGCCCGCGTAGTCGAACTCGGCGTCTTCGAGGAAGGCGCAAAGCTCTTCGAAGTCGTCGTCGGTCTCGCCCGGGAAGCCCGCGATCAGCGTGGTGCGCAGCGTGATGCCGGGCACGCGCGAGCGGATGCGCTCCACCAAAGCACGGTGGGATTCGGCATCACCCGCACGGTTCATGGCGCGCAGCACAGGCTTGCTCGCGTGCTGCAGCGGAACGTCGAGATACGAGCACACGTTGTCGCGCGCGGCGATCACGTCGAGCAGCTCGTCGCTGACGCCCTGCGGCTCGATATACATGAGGCGGAACCACGTCGTGGGAAATTCGCCGGCCAGCACGTCGAGCAGGTGCGCCGTGGTGTCGGGCTCGTCGAAATCCTCGCCCCAGCGGCCGGTGTCCTGCGCGATCAGCGTGATTTCGCGCACGCCCGCCGCCACGCGCTCGGCCACGGCGGCACGCACGTCGTCGAGCGGGAAGCTGCGATAGCGGCCGCGGATGTAGGGAATGGCGCAGAAGCTGCAGAAGCGGTCGCAACCGTCGCTGATTTTGACATAGGACGCCGGGCTTTCGGCGTACGGCGAAGCGAACGCTTCGGAGCGGGCCTGGGGGCGCACTCCCAAGACGGCGCAAAGCACTTCGACGATGTCGTCCTCGCGGCTGCACGGAACGAACGCCTTGGCTTCCTGCAGCTCATCTTCGAGGTCGTCGCCGTAGCGCGCAGGCATGCAACCGGCCACGATCAGCTTCGCCGAGCCGTTCTCGAAGTTGTCGAGCCCGCAGATGTCGAAAATCGTATCGAGGCTTTCCTCGGTGGCCGCCTGGATGAACGAGCAGGTGTTCACCACCACCGCATCGGCCGCGGAGGGGTCTTCGATCACGTCGAATCCCGCGGAAAGGACGCGCTTGGTCATCTCCGCCGAATCGACTTCGTTCTTGGCGCAGCCGAGCGTGACGAAGCAGACCGAAGGGGCCGCCGCGCGCTCGTCGCAATGCGCCGTCGTGACGTCGATGTTGGTCACAGGTGCACCGCCTTGCTATCGATAGTTGACGTACTGCAACGGCTGACCGTAGTCGTTGCCCTTCAAAAACGCGATGACCTCCTGGAGCGCGTCGCGCGAAGCGGAGCTCACGCGCAGCTTGTCGCCCTCGATGGTCACCTTCACCTTGAGCTTCTGGGCCTTGATGTCCTTATTGATCTTGGAGGCCGTCTCCTTGTCGATGCCCTCGACGATTTCGCCCGTCTGACGGACGCTCTGGCCCGCGGCGGCCACGGGCTCGCCCCACTTCACGGAGTTCAGATCGATGCCGCGACGGATGAGCTTGCTGGCCAGCACGTCGATGACCTGCTTGGCGACGAAGTCGGCCGGAGCGGAGACGACGATCTTTCGGCCGCCCTTGTCGAGCGTGATTTCAGCGCCCGAGTCCTTGAGGTCGTAGCGCTGGGCGAGCTCGCGCTTCGCCTGGCCGAATGCGTTGTCGACCTCCTGCATGTCGACGGTGGATACGACATCGAAACTGGATTCTTTCGCCATGATCGAAAACCTTTCTTCTTATTGGATGGAAAACAGCAAAACGGGCGAGTCGTGCGGCCCGCCCGTGGGAAAAACGCATTATGCGGCAGAGGAAGTGCCGTTATCGGAGGCGGTATCGGCAGACCCCGTCGTCGAAGCGTCGCCGGAAGCACCATGTTCCTCGTTCCACTTCGCAAGGACGTCGGCGAAGCTCACGTTGGCCGTGGCCACGCCCGACGAACCTGCCTTGAGCGGAATTTCGACGCCGTCCTGCGTCAATGTCACGCCGTCGGGCGGCGTGACGCGGAATTCGAAATCGCCCGTGACGTCGTAGGACTGGCTTTTGGGGCCCGTCGCATCGCCGCCGTCGACATACTTGCCGTCGATATACACTTCGAAATACGTCGTAACGCCCTTGGGGATGTCGTAAGCCATGACGGTCTTCGTAGGAGCCGCGGCCTTGGCCGAATCCTCCGTCTTCGCGGGCTCCTCTTCGGACTTGGCGGAATCACCTTCGGATGCGCCCTCGCTCGAAGAGGAATCGGTCGTCGTCGAACCGGGAAGACCCGTGACGTTCAAAGGAGTCGGCTCTTGTTCGGCATTTTGAGCACGGCCGATCCCGTTGGCGAACACCGCGATGACCGCCACGAGGAGCAGCACGACGACACCCGCGATGATGAAGGGCAGCTTGTCGCGCCAGCTGGGAGGACGCACGCCGATGTTTTTCGGCGCGGCGTACAGGTTAGTGTAGTGCTCCCCCGGCATGCTCGAACGGCGGGCGCGATGGGTGCTGCGCGCGTCGTGGCGGCGGCCGTCGTCGACCGGCTCGATGCGGCGCGTCTGATCGCTCGAGCGGCGGGCGTTGCGCTGGGAAAGCCCCTGGCCGTAGGCGTTATACGAGCCCACGTGCACCGCGCCGATGCGGCTGGTGGGTTCTTTCGGCGGCGCGATGGCCGCGTCGATGTCGTCGAACAGCTGGTCGTCGAAGCCGCCCGACGAGCGGCGCGGGCGCGGGCGCTCGGAAGCAGGTTGCTCTCCGGCATCATGGCCGCTTTCGTGGCCATGGTCGAGCAAGGCCGAGCGGCGCGACGACGGCATGTCGAAGCCAGCGGGCCTGATGTTTTCGCGAGCATGCTCCACCTGGCTGCTGTAGTACGCATTCTGATACATCTTCACCACTTCGGTGGTGTTCAGGCCCAGATAGCGCGCGTAGGCGTTGATCATATTGCGAGAGTAGCCGCGCGGCGGCATGGCGTCGATATCGGAATCCTCGATGCGTTCGAGGATATCGGGGCGTATGCGGATGCGTCGGGCGACCGACACGAGGTCTTCGCCGCTCTGTTCTCGCGCATGACGCAAAACGTCGCCGAAATTCATTTCGTCCACGCCGTTCCTCCTTAGAATCCTTCCGAGGCATCCTGGGCTTCGAATGCCTTGAGCGTTTCAAGTTCCATCGCATCGACCAAGACCTCGCGCGGCTTGCTGCCGTTCGGAGGACCGACGATGCCTTTTTCTTCGAGCATATCCATTATACGGCCGGCGCGCGAGTAGCCCACGCTCAACCGCCGCTGGATGTTCGAGGTCGACCCCATGCCGCTCGCCACCACGATGTCGGCCGCCTCCCACAGCAAAGGATCGTCCGACGAGGACGAGCCGCCCGAGCCGTCGGGCATCGACGACCCGAGGCCGATGACGTTGGTCTGCAAGATCTCCTGATGATACTCGGGCTCGCCCTGCTCTTTGAGATGCGCAACCACGGCCTCGATTTCCTCCTCGGAAACGAAGCAGCCCTGCAGACGCTGCGGCTTGGCATACTCGGGCTTGCTGAAGAGCATGTCTCCCAAGCCGATCAGGTTCTCGGCGCCCGGCGTATCGAGGATGACGCGGGAGTCGATGCCCGAAGCCACGTTGAAGGCGATGCGATTAGTGATGTTCGCCTTGATCAGGCCCGTGACCACGTTGGTGGACGGGCGCTGCGTCGCCACGATCATATGGATGCCCGCGGCGCGCGCGAGCTGGGCGATGCGGCTGATCGAAAGCTCCACCTCCTTGCCCACGTTCATCATCAGGTCGGCGAGCTCGTCGATGATGATGACGATGTAGGGCATCTTCTTGGCGGGTTCGGCATCCTCATCGGCCTCATCGTCGAAGACGCCCTGCTCGACCTTCTTGTTGTATTGGGCGATATTGCGCACGCCCGCCTTCGACATCACCTTGAGCCTGCGCTCCATCTCGGCCACGCCCCACGCCAACGCGCTCGCCGCCTCCTTGTTCTCGGTGACGACCGGAACGTAGAGATGCGGGATTCCGTTGTACGGCGTGAACTCGACGCGCTTGGGGTCGATCATGATGAAGCGAACTTCGTCGGGCGTCGCGCGCATCAGGATAGACATGATCATGGCATTGATCGCCACCGATTTGCCCGAACCCGTGGTGCCGCCGATCAGCAGATGGGGCATCTTCGCCAGGTCGGTGACGATCGAATAGCCTTCGACGTCTTTGCCGATGGCCATCTCGAGCGGAGAGCCCTTGGCGTCTTTGATCACATCGCCCAGAAGCACGTTCTGTCGCACCTTGTTAGGAACTTCGATACCCACGTGGTTGGTGCCGGGAATAGGCGCGAAGATGCGCACGCCGGGGGCCGCAAGCGCGAGGGCGATGTCGTCCTGCAGCGCCATGATCCTGCTCACGCGCACGCCGCTAGGCAGATCGACCTTGAACAGCGTCACCGTGGGGCCCGCGACCCAGCCGACCACCGTGGCCATGATATTGAAGTCCTCGAGCGTCCCCTGCAGCTCGGCAGCCGTGGCCGCAAGTTCGCGCTCGTCGGCTTCCGCCGCGTGCTCGCTGTGGCGGATCAGGCTGAACGCGGGAAGCGTGAAGCCGCCGCGCGTCTCGCCGTCGCCGCTCGCGATGCGCGAAGCCGCAGCGGGTTTCTTGAGCGAACGGGTCGGCGCGGGAGCGGGTGCATCGGATGCGCCCGCTGCACGTTCGAGCTTGCGCGTCATGGGCGCAGGCGGCATCGATTTCGGCTCATCGAGCACGGGCGACACCGCATGCGGCACATGCGGCACGTCGTCTTCTTCGGGATCCTCCCACGGAAGCACATGCTTGGCAGGCTTCTCCTTGCGTGCGGAAAGCGAACGCGTCGCCATCGCGGGCGCTTCTTCGCGCGCGTCTTCGGCTTCGGGATCGACGGCGGCGGATGCCGCGAGGTCGGAGCGCAAGAACGCCGGATCCGAAGGCGCCGCCTCGGACGCCACCGGCACCATCCCCCGCTCGTCGAGGGGGTCTTCCACGCCGAGGACCCTCGTGCGCTTCGCCTCTATGGCACGGCCTTCGTCGGCGATGGCGCGCGCCTCGTCGTAAGCATAGTCGGAAGGCCAATACATATCGACCGACGTCGTGGACGGACCGCCTTGCACGGTGCGCGGAGCGCCCAGAACCTGGGTGGAAAGCGATTGGGATGCGCGACGGGGACGAGACAGGTCGCGCGGAACCCTGGGAATAGGATCGGGGCGGCGCACGATACGCGCAGGAGGCTCGGAGGCTTGCGCGACGCGATACGGCGGCGCTTCCACTACGTCGGACTCGTCTTCGGCAGCGGCCGCCTCGCGCCGTTCGCGTCGATGTTCGACGCGCTCTTTGACAGAAGAAATGGCGTCATGCGCGGTATGCAGCGCGCCCGAAACGGAAAATCCGATGACCACCGCGCCGCCCAAGGCCAGGCCCACCATGACGATGGAGCCGACCACGCGACCAAGCAGCTCAAGCAGCGCCCATGCGATGCCCGCTCCGAGATATCCGCCGTGCGAACGCAACGCATCGGCACCGAACAGAAGCGACGTGTCGGCATCGGCGCCCGGGACGAACAGCGCCATCAAGGCCTCGAAGGCCACGAACAACATGGCGAAACCCACGCTCATGCGCACGGCGAGGGCATCGGTCTCGCCGCGCACGAGAAAGCACGCCCCCACTGCGGCAAGCAGGACGGGCAAGACATAGGCGCCCACGCCCAAGGCGGCATGGAGGGCCTCGGCCAAGGCCGACGTGATGAAACCGGACGGCGGCAGAACCGCCGTGACGAATAGGACCACGGCAGCGACGGCGATGCCGACGCCGGCGATATCGCGCTTGGTTCGTTCGTCGAAAATGAGCGGAGCGGCGCTTTCAGGCGCTTCGGTCTCGGCTTCTTTGCGGCGTCCTTTGCTTTTCGCGGGCGCGTCTTTCAAAGCGACGCGGCCTTCCTTGGCCGCATCGCTTTTCTTCTTCGATTGTGATTCGGTGGTCTTGGAACCGCGAGCCACGTTTCTGCACTCCTTGCCTTATGCCGCGTTTGTTATGCGTTTGACCTGCGTTTTCGCCGCATATGCACCGAGTCTACAGCTCGATGATCGCGCACACCACCATGGGGCGCTGCTTGGTGCGCTCCCACAGCAGCGAGAGCAGCGCGTCGCGGCAGACCTTCTCGAGGTCTTTGCCCTTGGTGCCCTTGTCAAGCGCGCGTCGCAGCGTGCCCTTCACGGTCTCGCCGGCCTCGCGACGAAGCTGCGCGACGTCGCCGCCGGTGATGCCGCGCATTTCGACGCGCACCGGGGCCGCGATCTGCTTCTTGCGCACATCGACCGCAGCCGCGATGGTCGCGATGCCGTAGTTGGAAAGCGCCTGGCGTTCGTCGAGGACGTCGCGCGAGGTATCGCCCACCGACAGGCCGTCGACGTAGACGATGCCGCTTTCGACCGGCTCGCCGAAGCGGACGCCCGCCTCGGACAGCTCGAGCGTGTCGCCGTTCTCGCACAGGAAGATGTTGCGCGGGTCGACGCCCGTGGCCTCGGCAAGACGCGCATGGGCGCGCAGATGCGTGGACTCGCCGTGCACCGGCATGAAGTGCTTCGGCTGCACGATGGAAAGCACCAGCTTGAGCTCTTCGGCGCCCGCATGGCCCGACACGTGCACCATGGCGCGCTTCTTGTCATAGACCTCGCAGCCGATCTTGGCGAGCGAGTTGACGACGCGCGTGACGGCCTTCTCGTTGCCGGGAACCGGCGTTGCCGAGATGATCCCCGTGTCGCCTTCGTCGATCTGGATCGTGCGATGCTCGCCGTTGGCGATACGCGCGAGGGCGGACAGCGGCTCGCCCTGGCTGCCCGTGCACATGATGACGACCTTCTCGGGCGGCGTGCCCTTGAGGTCGTAGGCGTCGATCAGGTCGACGTCCTGGATCTTCAGATAGCCAAGACGGCGCGCGATGTCGGTGTTCTGGACCATGGAACGGCCC
>USLD01000070.1 GCA_900555495.1 uncultured Slackia sp.
ACAAGGGTATCGGCACCGTCGTGCTGATAGGAACCACGACGCCGAATTGCATTCGCAGCACCTGCTACGACGCCCTTTCGCGCGGCTACAACGTGGCCGTCGTAGAAGACGCGACCTCGTCGCGCACAGAGGAAGTCCAGGCAGCCAACATAGCCGATATGGCCTTCATCGGCGCCTTCGTGCTTTCAAGCGACGAATTCGCGAAGCATCTGCTTGCGAATATGGACGATACCGCACGCCGGGTGCGCGAAAACGTCAGCCGGAACGCTCGAACGAGATGACGGCGCAGCCGCCTCTGTTCGACCATGCCACGCGCAGTCCGCACGATGCGCATGCGGAAACGATACGGGTCATGCCCGTCTTTTCCGCGTCGACCGCCCCGAATCGATAGAGCGCCTGCAGCAACAACGCATTGCGCGCGACGATACCTTCGTCGGTATCGTGGTCGGCAGAAAACGATTCCGGCGCGCCTTCTTCGCACCTGGAAACGACGCATTCGCCGGAAAGAAAAGCTCCAGGCGACGATATCTCGACGAATCCAGGCGACACCACCGCTTTCACGGGGCCCGTCCTATCGTAGTCGCGATGCACGAAGGCGTTGAGGAGCGCCTCATCGAGGGCGCGGGCGAAACGCGACGCCTGCCCCTGCCCTTCTTGCGACGTCGTATCCATATCGAAAGCGCGCAGCGCATGGCGCCTGAGAAAGATCGAGGCTTCATCGAGAGCGGAGGAAAAGACCCCCGCGTAATCGGCTCCTTCGATCAGGACGTCGCAACGGGTGGAATCATAGACGCGACATAGGACGAGCGGCTCATGCGCGGGTCGGAACAACAGTGCGGCGGCGTTTGTCAGCATACCGCCGCGAGATAGACCGAGATGCCGCAACGCTACCTGGGCGTCGTCGCAGAAAAACGGGATGCGACGCTCGGCGCATCCTTGTCGTACGGCCAGCATAACGCCGAAAGCGTCCGCCTGATCGACGGCATGGCCGCTCGAACGCATGTCCCACGGCTCCCAATCATGCGAAAGCTCCTCATCGCATACGGAAAACGACAGCGGACGGTGCTCCGAATAGGCATACGACGCAGTCATGACAGCCCCCTTTCTAGGAAGCGGCTGTCCTTCGCGCGAAGTTAGGCTGAACCAACCGTTACGAACGTTTGTACTTGTTCATAATAGCGAATATTTGTTCGTGAATCAAGAATCGCAGAGATGATCTTGCCGGCAAGAATACGCTGGACGACCTGCCCCTTACTCGTTCGCGATGCGCAACGCAACCCGGGGATCCTCGATGAAGCGCACCTCGTCGACCACGACGATGCCTGCCGAACGCAGCGCACGTACGGCGATACCGTCCCCTTCGATCAGCCGTCCCGAAAACGTGCCGTCGTAGATCGATCCCGCGCCGCACGAAGGACTTTTCTCTTTCAGCACCGCAAAGCGGCATTCTTCACGTCGGGCGGTCTCTACCGCAATGCGCGCGCCACGCTCGAACGCATCCGTCACATCTTTTCCCGCCGCATCGAACACGTGCACGCCGTCGGCCGCTATCTCGCTCGCCTGTCGAGGGCACGGCAGCCCGCCGTCTCGCTCCGGGCAGACGGGCACGGGCGTGCATTCGTTCGCGGCCAGCGCCTCCGCAAGTCCGGTCGCTTTTTTCGCCTTTCCGTCGTATCGGCATGGTTCACCCAGAAGGCATGCGCTCACCAGCACGTTCATCGTTCGTTCCTCGCTTTCGAAGCCGGTCGGAAGCCGGCGCGATCCTCATGCGCGCGTACGGCTTCATGCCATGATAGCGCAGCGGATGCGCCGTCGATGAGAGGCGCGGACGATGCGCCCCATGACGAAACGGCCGCGAACCTCTACAATCCGGTCATTGCAGAAACCGAACGGCCGAATACAGACAGAAGGGATCCGACGCCGATGGACATCATGCAAGCGATAGAGCAGCGTCATTCCGTGCGCAAATACGCGGATACGCCGATCGAGCCTGCGGCCGTCGAGCGTCTCGAACGCGTCATCGCGCACTGCAACGCCGAAAGCGGGCTTCGTTTCCGGCTTTGCCTGAACGACCCTGCCCCGTTCGCGTCGCGCCTGGCCACATACGGCATGTTCGAAGGCGTGAGCGACTACGTGGCGCTTGTCGGCGAAAAGGGCCCGCTTCTTGAAGAGAAGGTCGGCTACTACGGAGAACTCGTAGCCCTCGAAGCACAGATGGCAGGGCTCAACACCTGCTGGGTCGCGCTGACCTATCGCAAGAAGGCCCTTGCCGCGACGATCGCCGACGCTGAGGCATGCCCCTGCGTGCTCGCGCTCGGATACGGAATCGGCCAGGGATTTCCCCGCAAGACGAAACCGGTTGGAAAACTCTGCCGCAGCGATTGCGATCCGCTGCCTGATTGGTTCGCGGCCGGCATGAGGGCGGCCCAGCTCGCCCCGACGGCCCTCAACCAGCAGCGATTCCTCATAACGCTCGAAAACGGATCCGTGCAGGCCGTCGCGCTCGCTGCACCGTGCGCGAACATCGACCTGGGCATCGTGAAGCGCCATTTCGAACTGGGCGCGCGCAGCGTGCGCCCCGATTGGAGCTGGAAATAGCAAGGCCCGCCCCTCGAAAAGAGAGGCGGCCCCGACCGAATCCTGCGTCAACGCGGACGACTAACGTCGCTTCGGCACGGATGCGCTACTGGGCGGGATAGAATCCCGAAGGCTCCTCGGAAAGGTTCACCAGGATGTTTTTCGTCTGGCAGTAATGTTCGAGCATCACCTTGTGGGTCTCGCGGCCGATGCCGGACTCCTTGTAGCCGCCGAACGGCGCGCCCGAGGGGATCTGGTTGTAGGTGTTCACCCACATGCGGCCGGTCTGGATGCCGCGAGCTACGCGGAAGGCGCGGTTGATGTCGCGCGTCCACACCGCTCCGCCGAGTCCGTAGACGGAGTCGTTAGCCAAATCGATGACTTCCTGCTCGTCCTTGAACTTCATTACCACGGCCACCGGGCCGAAGATCTCTTCCTGCGCGACGCGGCAGGAATTGCTCGGAATCTCGAGCAGGGTCGGTTTGAGGAACGCGCCCTTGGAAAGCTCGCCTTCCGTCGCGCGCTCGCCGCCGACCAGCACGCGGCCGCCTTCCTGCTTGGCGATTTCCACGTACTCGAGGATCTTATCGGCCTGACGCTGGTCGATCTGGCTTCCCATCTGGGTCTGCTCGTCCCACGGCAGTCCGACTTTGACCTTCTTGAAGGCCTCGACCGCCTCGGCGACGAATTCGTCGTAGATATCCTCGTGGACGAAGATGCGGCTGCCGGCGCAGCAGACCTGCCCCTGGTTGAACAGAATGCCCAGCTGAATGCCGTCGATTGCCATGTCGCGCTTGGCGTCGGGGAACACGATGTTGGCGGATTTGCCTCCGAGTTCGAGCGTCGCGGGAATCAGGCGGTCGGCAGCGGCTCGGGCGACTTCGCGGCCTACCTCGGTAGAGCCCGTGAACGCGAGCTTCGCGAGCCTCTTGTTCTCAAGCAGATACCGGCCCGACTTCGATCCGCGGCCCGTGACCACGTTGAAGACGCCGGCGGGGATGACGTCTTGGGTCAGGCGCGCCAGTTCGAGCACCGAAAGCGACGTGGACGAAGACGGCTTGAGGACGGTGCAGTCGCCGGCGGCGAGCACGGGCGCGAGCTTCCATGCTGCCATAAGCAGCGGGAAGTTCCACGGCACGATCTGGCCTACCACGCCGATCGGCTCATGCAGCACGATCGACATCATCTGCGGCGTCACCATGTCGGCCTCGCCGGTCTCGGCGAGCAGGACGCCTGCGAAGTAGCGGAAGTGCTCCGCGGAATAAGCCACGTCGATCGCGCGGGTTTCGCGGATCGGCTTGCCGTTGTCGATCGATTCGACGAGTGCCAGATGCTCGGCGTTCTCCTCGATGATGTCGGCGACGGCGGTCAGGATACGCGCACGCTCCGTCTTGTCCGTGCGGCCCCAGGAAACGAAGGCCTCATGGGCGGCATCGACGGCCGCGTCGACGTCTTCGCGCGTCGCATCGGCGATGCTTGCGATCCTTTCGCCGTTAGCGGGGCAGTAGGTATCGAGCACGGCGCCGTCGGACGCCTCGATCCAGCGGCCGCCGATGAAGAGCTTGTAAGAATCGGAAACGGGATACTTCATGGTATCGCTCCTTTCTGACGAGGGCATTCCCTCTCGGTATTTGCGCGTCATAATACCTATTATTTTTGTAGGATATATGATTGATATGTTACAGAACGAATAACAAATACCGAAACGAAACATCCCCGCGTCCGATTCGCACGGCTCCTCCCGCACATTTTCCCTTCTTAATAAGGAAAGCCTCCGCCGATGGCGGAGGCTTCGGGAAAGCGGACCCAGGCGAACAGGCCCGAAACACTGCATGAAACGGTCTTAATTCACTTTGACCAGCGAGAACACTTCAGCGTCGGAGGCTTCGGCGATAGCCTTGCGAGGCTCGAGGAACGCAAGCTCCATCAAAAAGCCCATGCCCGCCAGGCGCGCGCCGAAACGCTCGACCATACGGGCCTGCGCCACGGCGGTGCCGCCCGTAGCGACCAGGTCGTCGACGATCAGCACCACGTCGTCGGAGGAAATGGCGTCGAGATGGATTTCGAGGGAGTCGGTGCCGTATTCGAGCGCATAGCTTTCGCTCGCCGTTGCGCGAGGAAGCTTGCCGGGCTTGCGGGCAGGAACGAAGCCCGCGCCGAGACGATGCGCGACCGGAGCGCCCACCATGAAGCCGCGCGCTTCGGCGCCGATAACCTTGGTGACGCCTGCATCGGCGAAATGCTCGGCGATAGAATCGACAACCGCGCCGAATCCTTCCGGGTCGGCGAACAACGGCGTGATGTCCTTGAACACGACGCCCGGTTCGGGATAGTCGGGAATGTCGACGATCAGACGCTCGAAATCGTATGCGGCCATGATATTCCTTTCTGCGTGCCCCTTTTCGAGGCCCGGTAGAGCTTTCGTGCCTGATGCATTGTACTACTCCCCCGGCGCCTCTTCTTGACGGGGCGCGCACGCTCGTATAAAGTCCCGCCGATACCGCACTGCACAAAACACATATCTATTTCAGGAGGAAGCATGGCAAAATCGGTGAACGATAGGAAAGTGGCCATCGTCGGATGCGGATTCGTCGGATCGTCTTCGGCATTCGCGCTGATGCAAAGCGGACTGTTCACCGAGATGGTCTTGATCGACGTCGACCGCGACCGCGCCGAGGGCGAAGCCCTCGATATCAGCCACGGCCTGCCCTTCGCCCGTCCCATGAATATCTACGCAGGCGATTACGACGATGCTGCCGACGCCGCGGCCACGGTGATCACGGCCGGCGCCAATCAGAAGCCGGGCGAAACGCGCCTTGACCTGGTAAAGAAAAACGTCGCCATCTTCAAGACCATCATCCCCGAAATAGCGGCGCGCGATTACCAGGGCATCGTCTTGGTGGTGTCCAACCCCGTCGACGTGCTCACCTACGCTACCATCAAGCTCTCGGGGCTGCCGCTCGGTCGCGTGCTCGGCTCCGGCACGGTTCTCGACACCGCGCGCTTCAAGTACGCGCTCGGCCAGCACCTCGGCGTGGACCCGCGCACCGTCCACGCGCGCATCGTCGGCGAGCACGGCGACAGCGAAATCGCCGTCTGGAGCACCGCCAACGTGGGCGGCGTGCCGATCAATTCCTTCTGCGAGCTGCGCGGATTCTACGACCACGAAGCATCCATGCGCCGCATCGCCGAAGGCGTGAAGAACAGCGCCTACGAAATCATCGAGAAGAAGAACGCCACGTATTACGGCATCGCCATGACGGTCAGGCGCCTGTGCGAGGCGATCGTTCGAGACGAGAAATCCGTCCTTCCCGTCTCGAACCTGATGCAGGGCGACTACGGCCTCGACGACGTGGTGCTGAGCATGCCCGCGATCATCGGGCGCGGCGGCATCGAGCAGAAGGTCCCCATCAGCCTGAGCGCCGAGGAGCAGCGCAAGCTCGAGGAATCGGCCGCAGCCTTGCGCGCCGTGATCGACGAGCTCGACCTGCCCGCCGCGAACGCCTAGCACGACGAGGGCCCGCAGCTTCGAACGAAGAATGCGGGCCCTCGTGCATTTTCGGAGGGTGCGCGGCATGGAGAGTTTGCGGCGGGGACACCGCCGGCACGACCTGAAGGGTCGCTGACGCTACCATATCGTTACATCATTGAAATATCTCGTACCGTAGAAAGCCCGTATGAGCCCTCGCAAAGAAAACCTCTCCCTCGATTCAGCCTATTTCGTCGCGTTCGAAATGACCCACGACGCCCTCAAGCGGGGTCTGAAAGCGGCAAGCGAGCTGAACATCACCCAGTACCGCATGCTCGTCAAACTGGCCGCGGCGGGCGCGCCCATCGCCCAGTCCGAGCTTTCCGGCATGCTCGGGCTGCGCCCCAACGTGGTCACCCAGGCCGTCAACGCCCTGGAGGAAGCCGGGCTCGCCAAGCGCGAGGTAGGAAGCGGCGACGGGCGGGCGCGCATGGTCGAGGCGACCGAAGCGGGCATCGCCCATGTAGGCGCCGCCAATGAGTCGATCGTCGCGCAGCTCTACTCTCTCTTCCCCACCGAAGACGCCGCATGGCGCGCGATTTTGGAAACGTCCATCACGGCGGGTTCGTTCATCGACCCGCCCGTTTCGGAGCGCGAGACCGCCTGCTATCCGGCTTCGCGCGCGCTCGCTTCGCTCGAACGTTTCCGCTCGGCCATAGAAGCGGGCCTGCGCGATGCCTGCGGCGCTTCGTACAACGAATGCCGCGTGATGCAGCGGCTCGCCGAAACGGGACGGCCCATGCGCATCGGAGACATCGCCGCTCAGCTGCAGCTTTCGCCTGTCAACGTGGCCCGGGCCGCAGACAGACTCGTCGCACGGTCGTGGGTGCGCCGCATGGGAGCCGCCCATGACCGCAAGGCGGTCTTCGTCGAAGTCACCGAAACAGGCTCCGAGCAGCAGCGCGTCATCGCCCGCACGGTCGACGACCTAGGACGGAAGCTGCTTTGGAAGCATTTGAAGCGGTCGCAGCGCGACGCGATCCGCGCCGTGACCGATACGGTCATCGAAGGGCTGCGCGAACGCGAACGTCGCAAAGACCTCGCGGCAGCCGAGAACCTGCGGCCGATCGGCTAGATGAAGCGTCGACCGGCGCCAAGAAAAAGAGAGGGCGGCCCACACGGGACCGCC
>USLD01000071.1 GCA_900555495.1 uncultured Slackia sp.
AATACCACCACAGGGGATCGGGCCAGCCCTCATTTGACACAATAACTAAAAAGAGATAGCCCGCCACCAGTCCCAGCGCTCCGAAGGTCAGCCCCGTCAGCCCAGCCAATCGGCTCATTTGCTTCTGGATAGGACGACTTAGCTCCCGAGCGGCCAGCATTCCCAGCACGCCGTGCCGCCAGGGCTTTTTGTTATACCGCCAGTCGTTGATGATGAGCAGGTATAGTCCCCAGAGCACCGCCAGCAGGCCGGGAGCGACTTTGGCGGCGTAGAAGGGGCCCTGCTTGATCGGGAAGAGGAAGTGGGATTCCTTGTAGAAGTCGACATCCTCGCCGGCTTCGCACAGCTCGTTATAGCGCTCGATCGTGGCCTTGGCCGTCGCCGCATCTACGTCGAGCTGGCTCAAGAGCTCTTCAAGCGTGTCGGCCTTCTTGTAATTCTCGGGATCGTCCGTCACGCCCTTTTCGACCGAAGCCGCATGAGAAGCGGACGCATCGGCGTAAGAGGAACCGACCGGGCGGAAGCTGTCCCAGAACATGCCGCCGCCATGCTCGAGGCTCGCCGTGTTGTCGGCCTCGAAGTTCGCGTCGAAAATCGACCAGCAGTGATCGTAACCGCCGTTGACCATGGTGCCGACGCACTTGCCCTGAACCCAGGTGGCTTCGTTCATGAAACGCTTGCCGTCGGGATTGACGAACAGGAAGGGGCCGTGGAACATGGCCGCCGCCTGAGGATGCATCATCGTGGGCCACGGGCCGTCCTGGAAAGCGCCGCCGACCCATGCGGCCATATTGTGGCCGTCGCCGACGTTGCCCTGGTCGGAGCACAGGCGCTTCGCGACCTTGTTGGCGATGGGAGCGAAGGCATCGATGTATTCGTCGTTGTAGCTCACGTCGCCCGTCGCAAGCACGACGCCCTTGGAGGCGTTGTACTGCACGTAGCCGTTGTCGGTCTCGCAGATCGCGCCCGTCACCTTGCCGGAATCGTCCTGAACGAGCTGCACGGCAGGGCTGTTGTACACGAGCTCGAAATTGCCCGTCTCTTCGGCCTTGGCGATGAACAGATATTCGATGTAGTTGGCGATGGAAAGATTGTCGTTGGTGGTCTGGCCGCCGGAGATCATGTGATAGCAATCGGCCTCGGGATGCACGGCGGAACGGGAACCGACCGTCACCATGCACTTCGCGCCATCGGACTCGGCCACGTCGAGCAGCCAATTCATGCAGCGCTCGGACTCGCGGAACCACTTGCCCACGAGCGATTCGCGGCAACGGCCGCCGCACGTGGAGACCCAACGCTCCATTTCGAGCGACTTATCGAGTTTGATGCCCATCTCGTCGAGCACGCGGGAGCCCACGGCGCCCGTGCCGCCGACGCCGTGGCCGTTAGGAACATTGTCCTTCTCGACCAGCGTGACCTTCGTGCCGTTTTCTGCGGCATTGAGCGCGCAGCAGGTTCCGGAATATCCGGCGCCGATCACCAAGACTTCCGTATCGACCGTCTCGGCGATATCGGTGATGGGCTCGGGTTTGACTTCCCACGTATGCTTGCCCGCTTCTTCCGTCGCGGCAGCCTTGGCCTCATCGGATCCGCCGGAAGACGGCGCGCAACCGAACATGCCCATCGCGGCGACGCCTGCTGCGCCGAATGCGGCCCCCTTCAGCAGACTGCGGCGAGAAACGCCCTTGGATTGTTCGCTCATGATTCCCTCCTCGTTGTTCATGGCTCTGCGCTCTTTCGTCGAACGCATAGCCGAACCTTATGGCAAGGAGGTCCGTCGCACACCACATGAAGTATGTCGTTTTTACAAAATACCAGTTCAGAAGGATAAACAACCCATCATGAAGCAAGCGGAGAATACGGTGCGGCCCATTCTGGACGCAGCCCGTCCGCAGTTCCGAAGCCATGGGGGGGGTGCGACGGGCGTCGGGCATTCGTCAGCCTAGAAGATCGATCAGCTCCTGTTTCGAATGCACCGAAAGCTTGCGGTAGATGTTCTTGGTGTGTCCGCGTACGGTGTTTTCGGAAATGAACAGCTTGCGCGCGATCGCCGGAACGGTATTGCCGTGAAGAAGCAGGTCGGTCACCTCTTGCTCGCGTTGGCTCAGCGGGTCCGCGAGCGCCAGCGCGTCGAGCCGTTCATTCAGCGACAGTCGAGGCGCGTGCTCGTCGACCGCGTCGCAACGACGCCCGCCCGGTTCCTCGGCCGTCGCAAGCGACGAGCCGGACACGTCCGCCGCGGCCTCGCCGCTCGAATCCGACGCTTCGGGAACGCGTGCCGATGCGGCTTTCGAAGACCCGCCCGCATCGCCCCCCAACGCCCGACGATGAAACCGAGCGGCATCGGGATCGAGATAGGCGGTGGCGGTCCTTCGCCTGTTTCTTCCGAACGACACGAAGAACATCACGATGGAGAGTCCGTACACGCACATGAACAGCACGTCCACTACGAAAGTAAAGTCATAGAACGCGCTTCGATTGAGCACCGCGCCCGCCACATCGCCCAACAAAAGCGAGGCGAGCGTCGGCCCGACGCACAACGCGTACACTACGGTCGAATTCGATTCGTTTCGACTTGCGTAAACCGCGCAGGTGATCAACAGCAGCAGATTCACCACTTCGAAGCCGAACATCAGAAATCCCGGCAGCACGAACATCCATTGCTGACCGAGAAGCGTCGGAAGCAAGAAGACGCCCGTAACGACGGGGAAAAGAACCTGATAGAACGCAAGCACGTCGAAACCGTGCTCCGAGAACAGCTCGAAGAGCGTGACCGCGAGAACGGCCATTCCCATGCCGCCCATCAACAGGAGGAACGACCCGTCATCGGACGGCGCAAGGCTGCCGACGAGTCGCCATACGAAGCCGAGAGCGCATACGCAGAACACGGGTTTTCCCATGTCGCGAAGCAGGGACCTACGACGGTCATGGGAAAACGGCACCGTATCGTAGGGTTCGATCTCGTCAAGGCTGCGGCACAAGCACAACGTCGCAAGGGCAGGCAGCACGATCACCGAACAGACGACCGACCAAATGTCGGGAAGCGCGGCCACGATAAGGCACAATACCACCGAAAACGCCGCCGATATGGGAATATAGATCGCGGTGCGCGATGCTCCCTCCGAGGCATAGAAGCTCTGCCACATGACGAACATCAGGCCCGACGAGCATCCGACCAGGACGGCCGCGGTAAGCACTGCGGCAAGGGAATACTGTCCGAAGAAAAAAGCAAGGTAGAACAGCAGCGAACCCGCAGCAAGCAGAACGCCCGCCAGCGCGGCATGCGCGTGCGCGTACCGTTCGCGACGGCGCAAGGCATACGCAGTCAACGCCAGCGTGATGACGACCGTCGCCTGCTTGCAGAACGAATACGCCTCGTAGCCGCCCGCCAACTCCTCGGAAGAATTCGTCAGGGCGGCGAACGTGGTAGCCCAGAAAAACGCGAATCCCAGATGATGCCATCGCAAGCCCGACATCAACGACCGCGCACGCTTAACCGACACGAATCCCCCTTACGCCTTCCCACGCGATTCCTTCATCCCCCACGCGCCGCTTTCATCGCCACGCCTTCATTGACACCCGAACGAGCCCGTGCGAACAAAATCGCCCGCAACGAATCGCTCGGACGCGCGAACGAAGACGATTCGCCCGACCGACGCCTTAGGGCGCCTTCGTGAAAACGGGCCCTATGCCGCAGCGGCCTTCTTCACGGCCTCTTCGAACTTGGAATACATATCGGGACCTGAACCGGCGAAGATTTCGGCCACAGTGCCCTGAGAATCGATCACCACGGTATAAGGAATGCCGCTCGTGGGATAGGCGCGCTGCGCGGCGAAATCGGGATCGAGCGTCCATGTGAAATCGTAATCGTGCTGCGCGACGAAATCGGATACCAGCGCCTCTTCCTCGCCGCAGTTCACCAGCACCACATCGGTATCGGGATAATTCTCCTTGACCTTCTGCAGGTCGGGCATCTCCTTGATGCAGTACGGGCACCACGTGGCCCAGAAGCTCAGAATGGTGACGCCGCCCTGAAAGTCAGAAACGTTTTTCTGCGAGCCGTCGAGAAGCGTGAGCGGCGCATCGGGAGCCGGGTAGCCCTCAGCGGCTCCGCGCATCTTCGTGGAATCGACGGCCGTCTGTCCGCCCTGCTGCGCTTCGGGCGCGGCGGTCTCCTCGGACTGGCAGCCCATCAGCGGAACGCTCGCCAACATGCACGCGACCGCCGCGCTCGCCAGCAGCCCCGCCGTACGACGGCCGCGGCCAGCAGCCCCGCAGTCCGTAACGGGAATATCGGCAATGTGGGATTTCGCCATAGGAACCTCCATCATCCTTTTGGTATGGCAACCGCTTCATGGCAGCCGCCAGGCGCCGGCGCGGCACCGTCTTAGGGTCGTTCGTCCTGATCGGACGAGATGTCTTTCACAGGCGCAGACGAATCGGGCGCATCCATGCGCCTCGACCCGGGCAGCGACACGCTGAAGCGGATGGCCCCGTGGGCGCAGACTTTCTTGCATTCGCCGCATTCGATGCACTCGCGATCGCCCACGTGCCTCACGTCCATGCGGCACGTTTCCACGCAGGCGTTGCAGCCGGTGCATGCATTCCGGTCGACCACGTAGCGAAGCGCGCAGAATCGGTTGAAAAATCCGTACAGCGCGCCCAGCGGGCACAGGAATCGGCAGAACGGACGATACACCGCCATGGCGCCGAACACGATCGCCGCCAGCACGAAAGTCTTCCAGCCGAACAGCATGCCGACCACGGGCTGCAGCTCGGGCGTCGTGGAAACGAGCGCCACGCCCGCCAGGGTTCCCGCCGGGCAGACGTAGCTGCAAAACAGCGGCGAGCCTATGCCGTCGATCGCCAACGTGGCCATCGGGCCCACGACGACGAGCGCCAGCATGACGTATTTCAGCAAACCCAGGCGGCGGCTCCACGCACCCTTGCGTACCTGGGGAATATGCAGCAGACGGCCGAGCTTATCGACCATATCCTGGATGAACCCGAAGGGGCACGCCCATCCGCAGATCGTGCGGCCGAACAGCGCGCCGAACGCGAGCAGACATCCCATCACGTAGAAAGGAAGCTTGAGCGACGATGCGCCGAGCGCCTGTTGCAGCGCGCCGATCGGACAGGCACCCACGGCCCCTGGGCACGAATAGCAATGCAAGCCGGGAACGCAGACCGCCTTGGAAGGCGCGCGGCTCACCGAAAGCGTCGCGATGCCCTGGAAATCGAGATTGTAAAGAAGCGCCGTGAGCAGCTGGATGAAGTGGCGCTTCGTACGCGCGAGAAAATCCTTCATGGCCCTACCCTATGCCGATGCATTCGTAGCAGATAAGCGATGCCTTGCGCCACACGTCGAGCGCGTCGCCCTGCATGACGCCGAGCGCGATGAGCGCGGCAGCCAGCACGAGCACGATCGCCCATACGGGCACGCGCAATCTGCGCTTCGAAGGCGAAGCGGCGGAGTCGTTTCGAAGGCGCTGTTCGTTGATCGTAGCCATGCGCCGCATTGTAGCATGCGCCGCAGCCGCTGCGCGGTCGAACGGCGCCGCCGCATACGCAAGAAGGCGACCCGAAGGTCGCCTTCTCGAACAAAACGCCGAATCGACCCGTGCGGGCTTTCGATCCTAGTGGCGGAAGTGACGATGGCCGGTGAAGACCATGGCGATGCCGTGCTCGTCGCACGCCTGGATGACCTCCTCGTCGCGCACGGAGCCGCCGGGCTGGATGATGGCGGTCACGCCGTAGCCGGCCAGCTGGTCGACGCCGTCGCGGAACGGGAAGAATGCATCGGAGGCGGCCATCAGGTCGTCAGCCGACATGCCCATGCGCTCGCAGGCCTCATGGGCACGCTCGCAGGCCAGCTTCGCGGAATCGACGCGGTTCGGCTGGCCGGGGCCCATGCCGATGCCCGCGCGGTTCTTGGAAACCAGGATGGCGTTGGACTTGACGCCCTTGCAGACCTTCCAGGCGAACATGAGCTCGTCCATCTCGGCCTCGGTGGGCTTGCGCTTGGTGGGAACGGTGAAGTCCTCGGGCTTCTCGTTCACGCGATCGAAGACCTGGGCGAGCATGCCGCCGTCGACCGAGCGGAACTCGATCGCGGCCGGAGCGTCGACGCCGCCGGTGCGCAGGACGCGCAGGTTCTTCTTCTGCTGCAGCAACTCGAGAGCGGCAGGCTCGTAAGAAGGCGCGATCAGCACCTCGACGAACTGCTTGTTCTCGTTGATGTGCTCGACCATGGCGAGCGACACCTCGACGTTGGCCGCGATGATGCCGCCGAACGCGCTCTTCGGGTCGCACGCGAAGGCCTTGTCGTAGGCCTCCTCCACCGTGGCGGCGGTGGCGGAACCGCAGGGGTTCTGGTGCTTCAGGATGACGACCGCCGGGTCGGTGAACTCGCGGGCGATGGCCCAGCAAGCGTCGGTGTCGAGGATGTTGTTGTACGAGAGCTCCTTGCCGTTGAGCTGCTCGGCGTTGACCAGGGAGTGCTCGGTGGCGAACTCGGGCATGCGGTAGTACATAGCGGCCTGGTGCGGGTTCTCGCCGTAGCGCAGATCCTGCTGCTTCATCAGGTGAAGGTCGCGCTGCGCGGGATGCAGCTCGGCCTGCTCGTCCAGCTGGCCGCCCAGCCAACGGGCGATCGCGCCGTCATAGGCATTGGTGGTCTGGAACACCTTGAGGGCCAGGGCCACGCGGGTCTCGCGGGTGGTGGCGCCGTCGTTGGCGCGCATCTCCTCGAGGATGGCATCGTAGCGCTCGGGCTCGGTGGCCACGGCGACGCTCTCGAAGTTCTTAGCGGCGGAGCGCAGCATGGAGGGGCCGCCGATGTCGATGTTCTCGATGCAGGTGCCGAAATCGGCGCCGGACTCGACGGTCTTCTCGAAGGCATAGAGGTTGACGACCACCATGTCGATCATGCCGATGCCGTGCTCTTCGGCCTGGCGCATATGCTCGGCATTGTCGCGCTTGGCAAGAAGGCCGCCGTGCACCTTGGGGTGCAGGGTCTTCACGCGACCGTCCATCATCTCGGGGAACCCGGTCAAGTCGTCGATCGGACGCACGGGCACGCCGGCGGCCTCGATGACTTTGGCGGTGCCGCCCGTGGAGACGATTTCGACGCCGAACTCTTCATGAAGCGCGCGGGCGAATTCCACGATGCCGGTCTTATCGGTGACCGACATGAGCGCTCGTTTG
>USLD01000072.1 GCA_900555495.1 uncultured Slackia sp.
GGCATCGCACCTGAGGTGCTGACCGCCATCGTTTCCCGCGCCGTCGAGGAGGTCGAGGGCATCGCGTCCGTGGGCGTGAAGGACCTCGCCACCAACCTCGTCTCCATGTTCTCCACCAAGTCCGTGCCCATGGGCGAGGACGTCGAGGCCGAGGTCGTCGACGACAAGCTTCGCCTGACCGTGCACCTCACGGTCTTCTTCGGTTATCCGTTCAAGCCCCTGGCCGAGGCCGTGCGCGTCGCCGTCGCCAATGCCATCGACGCCCAAGTCGGCGTTGAGGTCGAGTGCGTGAACATCTGCATCGACAGCCTCGTCTTCCCCAAGGAGTAGCGCGTGGCAAGTCTCAAAGTCAATCGCGGGCGCACGCTCGCCCGCAGCCAGGATGCCCATGTGGCCGCCCAGGCAGGGGCCGCAGGTCGGGGTGGACATGATGGCACCCGCCTCGATGAATATCTCGGCGAGGCCTTCGCGGATGCACTGCAGATAGACTTCCTGCGTGGCGGGGATGACGATCGTGCGCACTCCGTCGGCCACGTGGCGTCCGCGCATGATCTCTGCGGCGGCGCGCATGTCTTCGATGCGGCCGTTGGTGCAGCTGCCGATCACGCTCTGCTGCACGGGAATGCCCGCCAGCTCGCCGACCGGCTTGGTGTTCTCGGGCAGGTGAGGAGCGGCCACGGTGGGCTGGATCGCGCTTAGGTCGATGTCGATCACGCGCTCGTAGGCCGCGTCTTCGTCGGCGGCGAATTCGACGGGTTCGTGGCGCACGCGGTCTTTCATGTAGGCGCGCGTGGCGTCGTCGACGGGGAAGATGCCGTTTTTGGCGCCCGCTTCGATGGCCATGTTGCAGATGGCGAAACGGTCGTCCATCGACAGGCTCGCTACGCCGTCGCCTGCGAATTCCATGCTTTGATACAGGGCGCCGTCCACGCCGATCATGCCGATGATGTGCAAAATCACGTCTTTGCCCGAAACCCACGGGGCCAAAGAGCCGGTCAGGTTGAACTTGATGGCCGAGGGCACGCGGAACCACGCCTTGCCCGTGGCCATGCCCGCCGCGACGTCGGTCGAGCCAACGCCGGTGGAAAACGCGCCCAGCGCGCCGTAGGTGCAGGTATGGCTGTCGGCGCCGATTACCAGGTCGCCTGCGGCCACGATGCCCTGCTCGGGCAGCAGCGCGTGTTCGATGCCCATGTTGCCTACGTCGAAGAAGTTCACCAGGTCGTGCTTTTTCGCGAACTCGCGGCACTCTTTGCACTGCTCGGCGCTTTTGATGTCCTTGTTCGGGGTGAAGTGGTCCATGACCAGGGCCACTTTCTCGCGGTCGAAGACCTTGTCCATGCCGGCTTTGGCGAGTTCTCGAATCGCCACCGGACCGGTGATGTCGTTTGCCAAGGCCAGGTCGATATCGGCCTCGATCAGCTGGCCGGGCGACACGGAATCGAGCCCCGCGTGCGCCGCCAGGATTTTCTGGGTCATGGTCATGCTCATGATGGATCAGCCGTCCTTTTTCATAGTGGAGCGGAACGCCGGAAGCACGAGGCGCTCCGCTCCCGGTCGTTGTTAAGCCTGCGCCCTGTTGACGGCCGAAATCAAGCCGAGGATCGAGGCGGTGATGATGTCGTGATGCTCGCCGGCGCCCCAGACGATGCCGCCGTCGGGGCCGTCGATGCCCACATAGGCCGCTGCGCGGCTGTCGGAGCCGCGATCGAGCGCATGCTCGCTGTATGTGGCGATGTGCGCCTTCACGCCGAGCTTGGCCAGCGCGTCGCATACGGCATCCAAACGTCCGTTGCCGTTGCCTGCCGCATCCTGTTCGACCCCGTCGATATTCACCGTCAGAAACGCCTTGAACGCCTTGTTGTCGGCAGCATGCGTGAAATGGAAATCGAGCAGCTTCAGGCGGCCGTCGTGGTTGACGAACGTGTTGTGGAACACCTCGTTGACCTCTTCGGGAGCGAGTTCTTTATGCGCGTGGTCGGAAACGTCCTTCGACGCGTAGCTGAGCTCTTCGCGCATCTTGGGGGGCAGCACGTAGCCGTAGTTCTTCTCCAGGATATAGCCGATTCCGCCCTTGCCGCTTTGGCTGTTGATGCGGATGACGTCGGTCTCGTAACGGCGCCCCACGTCGGCGGGATCGATGGGCAGATACGGGCAGGTCCAGTGCTCGCGATCGTGTTCTTCGCGCCACGCCAGGCCCTTGGCGATGGCGTCTTGATGGCTGCCCGAGAAGGCGGCGAACACCAGCTGGCCGGCATAGGGGGAGCGCGGGTTCACTTCCATACGCGTGACGCGCTCGTACATTTCGACGATGCCGGGCATGTCGCTGAAGTCGAGCATGGGGTCTACTCCGTGCGAGAACAGGTTTCCTGCCAACGTGACCAGGTCGACGTTGCCCGTTCGTTCGCCGTTGCCGAACAAGGTGCCTTCGACGCGGTCGGCGCCGGCCAGAACGCCCAGTTCGGCACAGGCGACGCCCGTGCCGCGGTCGTTATGCGGATGCAGGCTCACTTCGACGGCTTCGCGATAGTGCAGGTTCTTGCTCATGTATTCGACCTGGCTTGCATAAACGTGCGGCGAGCTCATCTCGACGGTTGCGGGCAGGTTGATGACGGCTTTGCGCTCGGGCGTGGGTTGCCAGACGTCCAGAACCGCATTGCATACTTCGAGCGCGTATTCGGGTTCGGTTCCCGTGAAGCTTTCGGGGCTGTATTCGAATCGGTAATTGTCATGGCCTGCGGATTCGGTGAGCTCTTTGAGCAGCTTCGCGCCTTCGACGGCGATCTGTTTGATCTGCTCTTTGTCTTTTTTGAACACTTGCTCGCGCTGGGCGACGCTCGTGGAGTTGTAGACATGGACGATCACGGGGGTCTTGCAGCCTTCGAGGGCGGCGAAGGTTTTCTTGATGATATGCTCGCGCGCCTGCGTGAGGACCTGGATGGTCACGTCTTCGGGGATCATGTCGTTTTCGATCAGCGTGCGCGCCAGCTCGAATTCCGTTTCGCTTGCGGCGGGGGAGCCGATTTCGATTTCTTTGAATCCCAGGGCGACGAGTTTCTTGAAGAACTCGAGCTTCTCGTCGAGGCTCATGGGGATGACCAGTGCTTGATTGCCGTCGCGCAGGTCGACGCTGCACCATTTCGGCGCGACGTCGATGCTGTCTTTGTGCACCCAGTCGAAGCACGGCTCGGGGGGCATGTGGTATCCACGCATGTACTTGACGTGATTGGGCATTCCTGAGGTCATGGGAGCCACCTTTCGTGAGGCCGGTCCGCTTACGCGAACGGTTCGTCGGAAAAGAAAGGCTGCCTCGCGTTAATCCGGTCGTCTTCCGCACGAGGAGCCGATGCGGGCGCGAGCCCGCCTCGAGATGAGACGATGGATTTATAAGGCGCAGACCCGCAGGAGCCGCAACGGCGACCCCTAAAGGTGCGCCTGGATAAGCTTGGGTTTGAAGCCGCCCGATTGCAGGGCATTGACGATCTGGTGTTTGTGGTCGGTTCCGAATGCCTCGATCGTGACGCGAAGCTCCACGGCGGCATTGCGGTTCGTGCTGACGAACTGGTTGTGGTCGAGCCTTATGACGTTGCCGTTGTTTTCGGCGACGATGCTGGCTACGCGCACCAGTTCGCCAGGGCGGTCGGGGAGAAGCACCGATACGGTGAACACGCGGTCGCGCATGATCAGGCCGTGTTGGATGACCGACGACATGGTGATGACGTCCATATTGCCGCCCGACAGGATGGCTACGACCTTCTTGTTTTCAGGAGGCAGGTGCTTGAGCGCCGCGACGGTCAGCAGGCCGGAGTTTTCGACGACCATCTTGTGGTTCTCGACCATGTCGAGGAAGGCGACGATCAGTTCGTCGTCGTCGATCGTGATGATGTCGTCGATGTTCTCCTGGATGTAGGGGAAGATCTTATCGCCCGGTTGCTGGACCGCGGTGCCGTCGGCGATGGTGCTTACATGGGGCAGTTTCACTACGTGGCCGGCTTCCAGCGATGCTTTCATGCACGCCGCATTGGCCGGTTCGACGCCGATGACTTTGATATGGGGGTTGAGCAGTTTCGCCAGCGTGGATACGCCTGTCGCCAGGCCGCCGCCGCCGATCGGAACCAAGATAGTGTCGACCAGGGGCAGTTCCTGCACGATTTCCATGGTGATCGTGCCCTGGCCGGTGGCTACAGCCGGGTCGTTGAAGGGATGGATGAAGGTGTAGCCTTCTTCTTCGGCGAGCTGCAGGGCCTTCTCGCAGGCTTCGTCGTAAACATCGCCGTACAGAACCACTTCGGCGCCGTAGTGTTTGGTGCGCTCGACTTTGATCAGCGGGGTAGTGGTGGGCATGACGACCACCGATTTCACGCCGCAGCGCGAAGCGGCGAAGGCGACGCCCTGGGCATGGTTGCCTGCCGATGCGGTGATCAGTCCGCGGGAGCGCTCTTCGTCGCTCAGCGTGCTGATCTTATAATATGCTCCGCGGACCTTGTAGGCTCCGGTGCGCTGCATGTTCTCGGGCTTGAAGAACACCTTGTTGCCGGTTTGGGCGCTGAAATGCGGGCTCTCGACGAGCTCCGTTTTCAAGGTGACTTCGCGTACTTTCGCGGCGGCTTCTTCGAATGTGTCCAACGTGAGCATGGGCGGTTCCTCTTTGCTGCTTTAACAATTTAGTGTAGTAAAGTAGTATAGCCATTCAGGCGGCCGAATGGCAGAGGATTATCGTGCTCGGGCGAAAACTTTCAAGTCTTGTAACAAAGCGCTCGACGCCCGCGGAAGACGGCCGTCTTTTTTGAAAGGAGCAGCTATGAAGACTATCGCGACGAATCAGGCGCCTGCGGCTATCGGACCCTATGTCCAGGGGAATATCGTCGGCAACCTTTTGTTCGCATCGGGCCAGATCGCGCTCGATCCTCAGACGGGCGAACTCGTCGGAGCGACGACCGAAGAACAGACCGTGCAGGTTATGAAGAACGTCGCCGCCCTGCTCGAGGCGGCGGGAACCGATTTCGACCATGTAGTGAAAACTACCTGCTTCCTTGACGACATGGATGATTTCACGGCGTTCAACGAGGTATATGCGCGCTCGTTTTCCGGCCATCTTCCCGCACGTTCGGCGGTCGCCGTCGACAGGCTCCCGAAGGGCGCGCTCGTCGAGGTCGAAGTTATCGCCGTCGTCGGCGAATAGCCATGGGCCCGCACGATTCCGGCGGAGTCCATTGCGCCGCTCGTACCGCCCGTCCGCCTTTGTTCCGCATCAGGGACGCATCGGTGGTGCGCGCTGGATCGACTATTCTGCACGTGGATGATTTCACGCTCGCCGAAGGGGAGCACCTGGCGCTTCTCGGACCGAACGGCGCGGGCAAATCGACGTTCATCAAGCTTCTGACGCGCGAGGTCATGCCTTTGTATCGCGATGTCGCCCCGGTTGTTTTCCGCGGCAACGAGCGCCCGACGCTTGCCGATATCAAATCGTGCTTCGGTGTGGTGAGCGCTTCGATGCATGAGCAGATCAGCGTGCATCTTCCTGTCATCGACATCGTGTGCGGCGGATTCTTCGGGACGCTCGGCCTGCCGCGCGGGGTGCAGGCCGATGCTTCGATGCGTGCCGCGGCTCTCGATGCGCTCGAAAAGCTCGGCATCGCCGACCTGTCCGCACGCGACGTCCTGACCCTTTCGACGGGGCAGGTGCGGCGCGTGCTCGTGGCGCGCGAGCTAGTGCACGACCCGCAGGTGCTCGTATTCGACGAGCCGTGCACGGGACTCGACCCTCAGGGCATGTATCAGATTCGCAGCACCATGCGTGCGCTTGCAGAGGAAGGCCGTTCGATCGTACTGGTCACGCATTATCCCGAAGACATCGTGCCTGCGATCGAGCGCGTCGTCTTGATCAAAGACGCCGCTATTCGGGCTGACGGATCCAAGCGCGGTCTTTTGACCGACGAGACGATGTCCGACCTCTTCGATGCGCCGCTGCGTGTCGAAGAACGCGACGGCTGGTATGCGATTCGCGGCGTTTTCTAGATCGGCGCCGCATGCGGCTGGCGCATCGACAGCAAGGAGGAACGATATGGCCACGATAGCCATCGTCGGGTTCGATTTTCCCGATATCGGCATAGAGCGCGCCCTTTGCGAGCGGAAGGGCCACAGACTCGTCGTGTGCGACGGCCGCTCGCCCGAGTTCATTGCGGAGCACGCGCGCGGCGCCGATGCCGTTATCTCGTCGTATGGCATCTTCACGCGCGAGGTATTTGCGGCTTTGGCTCCGACGCTTCGCGTCGTGAGCCGTACGGGAACAGGCTATGACGAAATCGACGTGCATTCGGCCACCGAATACGGCGTGGCGGTCTGCAATGTTCCCGGCTACGGCACCGAGGTGGTGAGCGACCATGCTATCGCTTTGGCGCTGGCATGCCTTCGACGCATCAACGAGCAGGACGCCGCGCTGCGTCGCGGGCAGTGGGACTATTCGGCCACGCGCCCGCTCGGTCAATGCAAAGGCCGCAGGTTCGGCGTCATCGGCATGGGGGCGATCGGCTCGGCCGCCGCGCGCAAAGCCGCGGGCCTCGGCTTCGAGACGGTGTGCTGGTCGCGCTCTCTGCAGGGCGAGGCTCGCTCGCCCGAAGGATGCAGGGTCGTTTCGCTTGAAGAACTTATCGCGACGAGCGATGTCATCAGCCTGCACACGGCGCTGACCGACGATACGCGCCACCTGATCGATGCATCTGCGATCGCATCGATGAAGAAGGGCGCGATCGTCGTCAACACGTCGCGCGGAGCGGTGGTCGATACAGTCGCGCTGGCGTGCGCGTTGCAGGAGGGGAGGCTATGGGGCGCCGGTCTCGACGTGTTCGAGGGCGAGCCCATCGCGGCGGACGACCCCATTCTGGCCGCGCCGCATACCGTGCTGACGCCGCATGCGGCGTATTGGTCGGAGGAAAGCGGCGTCGAGTTGCGCGCACGCGCATGCCAGGCGGTTCTCGACGCGTTGGCGGGCAGACGTCCTGTCGACTGCCTGAACCCAGAGGTGTTCGACGAGCCGTATCGCGGGGCTCTCGCGGACGATCCCTCCATGTGATAGCTACATATATAGGTTAGGAAAGCGCCGGACCGCTCTCTATCTATATATAGGAGACGCCCCGCTCGGCTCCTCCGAAGCCCCTTTGTGGAGGAATCGTGGAGCGGCGAGAATATCCTTGCGCGG
>USLD01000073.1 GCA_900555495.1 uncultured Slackia sp.
AGCCGCGGAACGCCGCGTCTTGCCAACCGTCTGCTCAAGCGCGTGCGCGACTGGGCGCAAGTGCGCGGCACGGGCGATATCGACGAAGACACCGCCGCCTGCGCGTTGAGCTTTTTCGAGGTCGATTCTTTGGGGCTCGATGCCCTGGATAATAAGATTCTCGAGTTGCTGTGCGTGTCGTTCGGCGGAAGGCCTGTCGGTCTGTCTACGCTTGCATCGGCTTTGGCCGAAGACCCCGATACGGTCGAGGACGTGTACGAGCCCTACCTTATCCAACAGGGCCTGATCATGCGCACGCCGAAGGGCCGACAGGCAACCGACCGTGCATTCGACCATGTGGGGGTGAACCGTAGCTGATGTTGCAGCAAGATTATCTGATGCGTCTTATCATGCAGTTCGTCGACGGCATCAAGCGCAGTATGGACCGAGAGAAGCGCAATCCGAAGGAAGCGGCCGATTCGCTCGAAGACGCTCTTTCCCGTGCGCTCGATATGGATGCCGAAGTGCTTTTGGGCCTGGCGCCTGAGAGCTTCGCATCGGTGGCGCAGATTTCGATCGCCGACCCGCGTATCGCGGTCTACGTGGTCTACACCATGGCGCTCGAAGCCCATTACCTGCGCGAGGCGGGATGCCATGAAACGGCGCAGCTGCGATACGACCAGGCTTGCGCGTTCGCGGCGGCGTGCGGTGTTTCGGCACCCGGCCCCGACGATATTCCCTGCCAGGAAGATTTCGACGAGCTGCTTGCCGAAGACGGTTTCGACGAGCAGGGATGCTGAACCTTGTGTGGCGTTTTCCCCGGTTCTGTATTTCTTGCGGCGATAGGAGAAAAACGGCACGGCTTGTTCGTGCTCGGCCTTTCTTGTCCTAAAAGATGGTAGGCTGTGAAGCGACGTCGGAGAAGGCGTCGTTTGTGTGGTCCCATCGCTCGATGGGATGGGTTACCCGGCTGCTATGCCGGGGCGTTAACTTCTCTTTCGAGAGAAGGGAAAGAGGCCGAAAATGGCTGAAGGAACTGTCAAGTGGTTCAATGCAGAGAAGGGTTACGGGTTCATCTCCCAGGAGGATGGTGAAGACCTGTTCGTGCATTTCTCGGAGATCAAGATGGACGGCTACAAGACCCTCGATGAGGGAGCGCGCGTGTCCTTCGAAGTTACCGAGGGTCAGAATGGCAAGAAGCAGGCAAGCAACGTCGTCAAGCTGTAATGCCTGACGCGGCCGTGCCGCATGAATCGAAGCCGATCGTCTCGCGCGAGACGTGTGATCGCAAAAAGGAGGCATTGCCTCCTTTTTGCATTTCAGAGGGGTATCTTGCATCGATTTTACGGCCCTCTGACGTCGTTCATGCAACAGCTCTGCACAATAGCGACCTATGACGTGCGCTCGGCGGCTTGCCCCGGGCGCTTTTTCACGGGAATTCAGCCGATGGAGGCCGCTATGCTCGAATTGATCGATGTTACGAAACGCTATGGCGACAATACGGTTCTCGACCGAATCAGCCTTACGGTCGATGACGGGAGTATCGTATCGATTCTCGGGCCGTCGGGCGGCGGCAAGACCACGTTGCTCAACGTATTGCTCGGCATTACGGAAGTGACTTCGGGCCGCATCGTTTACGACGGAGAAGATATCACGCGGGTCGCTATGGAGAAGCGCGGTTTCAATATCGTTTTTCAGGATTACGCGCTCTTTCCGAATCTCAGCGCGTATGAAAATATCGTCTACGGACTGCGCAACGACCCCGGGGTGTCGACGAGGGAGGAAGTAGACGAGCTTATCGAGCTTTTGGGCTTGCAGGAACATTTGGGCAAGCGGATCGACCAGCTTTCCGGCGGTCAGAAGCAACGTGTCGCTTTGGCTCGAACGTTGGTGACGAAGCCGCGCCTGCTTCTGCTCGATGAGCCCCTTTCGGCGCTCGATGGCGTTATCAAGGAGTCGATTAAACAGAAAATCAAGCAGATCGTCGACCAGTACGGCTTGACGACCATCATGGTGACGCACGATCCCGAAGAGGCCCTCACCATGTCCGACCGCGTGCTCGTCATGAATGCCGGCCGCATAGCGCAGTATTCCACGCCTAATGAAATCGTGCATGCGCCTGTAAGCCAGTTCATCAAGGACTTCATCTTGCGTCAGCTGACGATAAAGCGCGATAACATCTATGCATTGTTCGGCGACGCGCCCGCGTTCGCTTCTGTCTCCATGGAGGGCGGCCGTGCCTAGCATTCCCGCTTTCGTTTCTAAGAAGGCGGGTTCGGACCGTTCCGGCGAATGGGAATTGCGAATGCTTTTCGTCGCGGTTGCGGCTCTCTTTTCGGCGTTTTTCGCCGTTCCGCTTGTATTCGCGGTAGCGCAGTCGTTCGTTTCCGCCGATGGCGGGCTTACGGTTTCCAACTATGCCGAAGTGCTTTCCGATACCGACTTCGCCGGAAGCGTCGTCAACAGCCTCGTCGTATCTGCCGCCGCAGCTTCGGTGTCCGTCGTGCTGGCGTTTTTGCTTTCGTATACCGTCAACTGCACCAATTTGCCTGCTCCTGCGAAGAAAGCCATTACGCTGCTTACGCAGGCTCCCATGCTGCTGCCGACGATCACCTACGGTTTCGCGATCATCTATTCGTTCGGTCGCCAAGGCCTTCTGACCGAAATCCTCGGTTTTCAGCCGTTCGATATCTATGGTTTCAACGGATTGATGATCGGGTACGTCATTTACACGCTTCCTACGGCGTTTCTCCTGATCAATAACAGCTTCCAGTTCGTCGACAAGCGATTCGCCATTGTGTCGCGCATCATGGGGGACAAGCCCGCGTCCACGTTTTTCCGCACGACCGTGCGTCCGTTGGCGGGGTCTCTTGCTGCGGCGTTCATCTTGGCGTTCTTTCTCAGCTTCACCGATTACGGCATCCCGACTTCGGTCGGCGGCGAATACAACGTAGTCGCTTTGGAGCTGTACGGGCAGATGCTCGGCGCCGTGCCTGATTTCGGCAAGGGTGCCGTGATCGCGGTGGTCATGCTGATTCCCTCCCTTTTCAGTATCGCGGCCACGGCGGTTCTCGAGCGCCACGCCATTCGCTATGACAAGATTTCACCTATCGAAATTCCGACTAACCGTCTGCGCGACGTTTTCTGCGGAGCGGCCTCCGCTCTTGTGATCGTCTGCGTGCTTTCGGTATTCGCGGTGATCGCCATCGTGCCCTTCATGGAAATGTGGCCGTTCAAGCCGTATTTGACGTTGGGCCACATCGCCGATGCGATCGTCGATCCCGAACTGGGCGGGGTCTTCTTGAATTCGCTGGTCATCGCTGCATTTACGGCCGTATTGGGTTGCTTGGTCGCTTATGCTGCCGCTCTTGTCACTACGCGTAGCGATCTTTCTCCGATGGCCAAACGTGCGATCGACTCGCTTTCGAGCGTCGTCAATACCGTGCCGGGAATGGTGCTGGGCGTGGCGTACCTGTTCGTGTTTTCGGGAGGGCCGCTCCAGGGCACATTCGCCATCCTTGTGCTATGCAATATTATTCATTACTTCGCCACGCCGTACCAGATGATGAAGGATGCGCTGTCGAAGATGAATGCTTCGTGGGAAACGACGGCGCGTTTGATGGGCGATAGCTGGGTCAAGACGGTCATGCGCATCATCACGCCTAATGCGATGCCGTCGATCTTACGGGCGTTCGGATATTATTTCGTCAATGCCATGGTTACCGTCAGCGCGGTGGTGTTTCTCGCCGGCGCCCATACCATGGTGGTCACTACGAAGATATCGGCGCTGCAGCACGTGGCCGACTTCGACAGCATTTTCGTGCTTTCGCTGTTCATTCTTGCTGTGAATCTCGTTGTGAAAGGCCTCATCGCGCTTGCGACGCGCCCGCGCAAGCTTCGCCGCTCGCGTGCTTCTGCGGAGACGTCCTGCAGGTCCGTTTCCGACAGTCGTCTCGTACGCCGTCGCGCTCTGGCGGTATGCGGTCTTTTGGTCGTGTGCGCAGGCGTTCTTTTCGCGGGCGCCTTCGGCCGCACGAATCCCGTCGAGTCGACCGAGGGCAAAATCGTCATCGCCACCAATGCCGATGCGGAAGCAGTGGCCGTGTATAAGAAAGTGCTTGACGAGAACGGGTATGCGGACCGCTATATAGTGCAGAGCTTCGGCACGAGCGAACTGGGCGGCAAAATCATGGCCGAGGGATTCGATATCGAGGCCGACGTAATCGTCATGTCGTCTTACTACCTCGATAGCGCCCAGGTCAGAAACGGCATGTTCTCCGATTTGACCGATATCCAAGCGACGACTTTGTCGGAGCGTCCCGCCTATCGCGCTCCTGCTCAAGCTCTGGAAGGGGCGATTTTCTATAACGCCGATGTGCTGGCGTCTGAAAAGCTGCCCGTCCCCTCGAGCTTGAAAGACCTTGCCGACCCCGTGTACGAGGGCATGGTTTCGGTGCCCGATATCGAAGGCTCATCGACGGGCTGGCTTATGATTTTGGCCCTTGTCAACACGTATGGAGAAGACGAAGCGGCCCGCATCCTCGAGGGAATCTATCGAAATGCCGGTCCGTATTTGTCTCAATCGGGTTCGGCTCCTATTAAAAATGTGCGTGTGGGCGAGGTCGCCGTCGGCTTCGGCTTGCGCCACCAGGCGGTGGCCGACAAGGCCGATGGCCTGCCCATCGAGTGCGTCGACCCGTCGGAAGGAAGCTACATCCTTACCGAGTCGGTTGCCGTAGTGAACAAGGGCGTCAATACCGACCCCGCATCTCAGAAAGTGGCTGCGCTGATCGCGCAGGCCGCTCGCCCTGAAATCATGGAGACATACGCTCCTCCTTTGTATGAGGGCGAAAGCGCCGATTTGGATTCCCCGCGCGATATCGAAGAGTCCCCCGAATCGCTGACGGTCGATCTGCTCGAAGACCATCAAAAGCTTTCGAAGGAATGCAAGCGCGCCGCTGCGCAGTAATACGGTTTCAGGCAATGAATACGAACGGATAGAGAAAGGCAATGAATCGATGGAACACACGTACAAGCTTCTGACTCCCGGCCCCCTTACGACGACTCGTGCCGTCAAGCAGGAGATGGCGTTCGACCACTGCACTTGGGACGATGACTACAAGCGCATTACCCAGGAGATTCGCGCGACGCTGCTCGAGCTTGCCCACGCAGACCCTGGGCTGTATACGACCGTGCTCATGCAGGGTAGCGGCACCTTCGGCAACGAGTCGGTCCTTACGAGCGTCGTCGGCGCCGACGAGCGCGTGCTCGTGTGCAGCAACGGCGCTTACGGCGTGCGTCTGGCCGACATCTGCCGCCAGGCGGGCGTGGCGTGCACCGAATACGCCGAAGCGTTCGACACCGTGCCGAGCGCGGGCAAAGTGGCCGAATACCTCGAGGCCGACCCGTCGATCACACACGTCGCCATGGTTCATAGCGAAACCACGTCGGGCTTGCTCAACGACATCGAAGCCGTAGGCAGGGTGGTCAAGGAGGCTGGTAAGATCTTCATCGTCGACGCCATGTCGAGTTTCGCAGGCGTGGATATCCCCATGCAGGAGTGGGGAATCGACTTCCTGGTGAGCAGCGCGAACAAATGCATCCAGGGCGTGCCGGGATTTTCCTTCATCATCTGCCGGCGGGATGAACTGATGAAATGCAGGGGCAAGGCGTTAAGCCTGTCCCTGGACCTGTACGGCCAGTGGGAGACCATGGAGCGCGACGGCGGCAAGTGGCGCTTCACGTCGCCGACCCATACGGTTCTCGCATTCGCCCAGGCCCTGCGCGAGCTGGCCGAAGAGGGCGGCATCGAGGCGCGCAACGCACGTTACGCGAAGAACAATGCGCTGCTGATCGAGCGCATGACCGAGATGGGCTTCACGCTCTATCTCAAGGACCATCAGGGCCCGATCATCACGACCTTCTGCCACCCCGAAGACGTGTCGTTCACTTTCAAGGAGATGTACGACTACGTGAAGGAACGCGGCTACGTGCTTTATCCGGGGAAGCTGCTTGACGGCGATACCTTCCGCATCGGCAACATCGGCGAAATCTATCCGGCCGACATCGAGAACGTGGCCGCAGCGTTGCGCGATTTTCTGGCCGAAAAGCGCGCCGATCAGGGGTAGGACACGGCCGAATGCGCGGTGTTTTACCTGGTCGCATCGATTCTGCGCGGCTGGGTTTCCCCGTACGCGATTTCGTCGGATAGGGCTTCGAAAGGACGATTCATGATTAGGACGGTTGTTTTCGACTGGGCGGGCACGACGGTCGACTACGGATGCTTCGCGCCCGTGCAGGCATTCGTGGAAGTATTCAAACACTACGGCGTCGAGCCGACGATGGACGAGACGCGCAAGCCCATGGGCATGCTGAAAATCGACCACATCCGCACGATGCTGCATATGGAACGCATCGAGCGGCAGTGGCGCGCCGTGCATGGCAGGGCGCCCGAAGAATCCGACGTGCAGGAGATGTATCCGCTGTTCGAGGAGAAGCTGTTCTCGATCCTGCACGAGTTCGCCTCCCCGAAGCCCCATGTGCTCGATGCGGTCGCCGAACTGCGCGAGATGGGCGTTCGCATAGGGTCGACCACGGGATACACGCAGGCCATGATGGACGTCGTGGCGCCCGCTGCCGCCGCGCAGGGCTACGCGCCCGATTGCATGGTGACGCCCGATTCCGTCGGCGGCAAAGGCAGGCCGTATCCGTATATGGTATTTCGCAATATGCAGGAGCTTGGGACGAAAAGCGCGGCCGAGACGGCCAAGGTGGGCGATACGGTCAGCGACATCCTCGAAGGAAAGGCGGCGGGCGTGTTCACGGTGGGCGTCATCGAGGGAAGCTCCGAAGCGGCGTTGACGCAGGATGAGTTCGAGGCGCTTTCGCCAGCCGAGCGCACGGCGCTGCGCGAGCGTGTGGCCGAGACGTTTCGTGCGGCCGGAGCCGACGCCGTCATCGATACGATGGCGGAGCTTCCGCTGCTGCTGCGTCAGGTTCGTTAGGCCCGCTTGCGTAGTTGCGGCGGT
>USLD01000074.1 GCA_900555495.1 uncultured Slackia sp.
CTTCCTTGGCGGCCTCGGCCTCGTCGCGCTTGCCCTCCTTCATGAGGACGCCGATCTTCTTGGACTCGGCGTTGCGGGTAGCCTGCAGGTCCTCGACCTCTGCGATGACGGAACGGCGCTCCTCATCGAGCGCGAAGAAGCGCTCACGGTCCCAGGAGCCCTGACGGTTCGCCATGGCGGCGTCGAGCGCCTCAGGGTTCTCGCGAACAAATTTGATGTCGAGCATAGTCCCTCCGTGTTCATCTCTCATAAAATCATCGCCGCGGCCCGGGCGATCTGGGCCACGGCGCGGCGGCTCATCGCGAAGATGCCGCGATGCGATGCATGTTGGTGCAGTGCAAGTATATACTGGTGAGCGTATTTCGCCATGTATTCCAGCAAGAAAGCAGGACAGCGCAATGGATCAGGTCTTCAACTTCCTCGTCTGCACCCGCCTGGGCGTCGGCGTCTTGTTCTTCGCGGGCATCGTCATCTTTGGCATCGCCGCCTTCATCCTGGAAAAGCGCACCCACAAGATGTACGTCGACCGCGGCCCTAAGGGCGATGACGAGGACAGCTTCTGGAACTAGCCCCTCGCATCGTGCCGGCCCCTCGCGTCGCAATATGGCCCCCATCAGCAAACTTCACGCTGATGGGGGCCTCATCTATCGTTTGAACCCGTGGCCTACAAGGTCATGTTCGGGTCGGCGTCCACCGTGAACTCGGCGAATTCCCCACGCAAAAACTTCTCGCGCGCGACCACCGCGATCATGGCGGCGTTGTCGGTGCACGCGTTTTGCGGGGGCACCGTCACACGGATGCCCTGGCGACCGAGCTTCTCAATCATCATCTGACGCAGATGCGGGTTTGCCGCCACGCCACCGCCGATGCAGTACTCGCGCGCACCCGTCTCCCGCAGGGCGCACTTGGCTTTCTTGTACTGCACGTCGAATACGGCGGCCTCGAAGGAGGCGGCCAGGTCGGGCAGGTGAATGGCGCGACCGGCCGCCGTCTCCTGCTCGATGTAGAGCGTGACCGCGGTCTTCAGGCCGGAGAGCGAGAAGCGGTAGTCTCCGCGGCTGTTGAGGGCGCGCGGGAAGTCGATGGCCTTTGGATTACCGTCTTCCGCCAAGCGCGAGATGATCGGACCGCCGGGATATCCAAGGCCCAGCGCCTTGGCGACCTTGTCAAAAGCCTCGCCCACCGCGTCGTCGAGCGTCTCGCCCAAGACCTCGTAATCACCCCAGGCGCGCACGTGCACGAGCATGGTGTGGCCGCCCGACACGAGCGACACCACCATGGGCGGCTGGATGTCGGGCGTGGCGATCTTGTTCGCATACAGATGGCCCTCGAGATGGTTCACCGCGATCAGCGGCAGGTCGGCGCCCCATGCGGCTCCCTTGGCGAAGGCCACGCCCACTACGAGCGCTCCCACCAAGCCGGGCGCGTAGGTCACCGCGACGGCATCGAGGTCGCGCCAACGCAGACCGCGGACGCCGAGGCTGCGCGCAGCGGACTCGAGGCATTCGTCACACACTCCGCAGATGGCCTCGATATGCTTGCGGCTGGCGATTTCGGGAACCACGCCTCCGAAGCGCGAATGGAAATCGATCTGCGAAGCAACCACATCGGACAGAAGCGCGCCCGTGCCGTCGACTATCGAAGCGGCGGTCTCGTCGCACGAGCTTTCGATGGCAAGGATCAGCGGATGCGATGCGGTCTCGCACGCATCGGTGCCGCCCGCCACGTCGTCGACATGCAGGCGCATGCCCGCCACGTCGCGACGCGCCTCGGGCAACGGGCCGCTCATGATCGTCGCATCTTCGCGGTCGCTGTAGTAGTGCGGACGCGTGCCGATGTTGACCAGGCCCATGCGCTCGTAGAACGTCTGGGCGCCGGCGTTGGACGCGCGCACCTCGAGCGTCATCTCCGTCGCGCCCAGATTGCGCGCATCGGATGCCACCAGGGCGATCAGCTCGGCGGCGATACCGCGGCGACGATATGAGGGGTCGGTCGCGATCTTGAGGATCTGCACCTGGCCGTCAACGACCCAACCGCCGCAATAGCCCACCAGGGCAGAGCCGTCGAAGGCGGCCCACCAGGTGCGGTCCTTGCGCGGCAGCTCGTCGGCCACAAGCGACGCCTTCCAGGCATCGCTTCCCATGGTCATCTGCTCCAGGCGCGCCACGTCGGCCGCGTGGGCCGCATCGAGCGGACGGTAGTCGATCGGGGCGGCGTCCTGCGAGCCCTCGAACAGCTGCACGCCGGTGCGCAAGTTCTTGCCGCCGTCTTCTTTCGCCAGGCGGATACGCTCGTTTTCCTCGGCATCGGAAAGACGGGTGTACACGGGCAGCAGCGTTGCGGGATCGGCGCCCATGCGCTCGGCCAAGAGCAGGCCGCGTCCGCTGACGGCCCACAGCGATTCATCGGCAACGGCGCCCAACGGCTCGAAGATATCGGCGTATTTCACCAGGCCGTCGCCCAAAACGGCATCGAACCGGCATGCGTCGGCGCTCTCGCCGAGGACCTGCAGAGCCTCGGCCGCCCACGCGGGGGCATCGACCGCTTTGACCACGACATCAGCGGTCAGGCGCGAAACGCCCGCCTCCGCGATGTCGAACAGCACGGGATAGACCTCTTTGCGCATGGCGTCGGCGGCGACCAGCACGCGGCCGCGCAGGCCCTGCGCCCATGCGTTCCATGCGACGGCATCGAGCGTGGACACGCCGAACAGCGGCACCTCCAACGCAGATGCGACGCCCTTCGCGGTGGCCATGCAGATGCGCACGCCCGTGAAGCTTCCGGGGCCGCGGCCGCACACCACGGCGGCGATCATATCCTTCGAAACGCCCGCCTCGGCCAGCACGTCGTCGACCAAGGAAAGCAGCACGGTATTGCTGGCACGATGGGCTTCGACCTCGCGCACGGCTGCGATTTCGGACAGGGCGCACGGCCGCCTCAATGCCGCGACGTCGTCGCGCGACGCCGCATCGATGCGACCGAGACCGACGGCCACCACCTCGTTGGCCGTATCGAACGCCAGGATATATGCATGTTCAGCCATCGCCGAAATCCTCCGAATTCTTCGAACGCGCCGTCTATCGCGAAAGCGCCGCACACCGCGGCTTCGTGACCCCAGGGCCCGAATGCGGCGGCTGCGCGGCAAGACGGTAAAACGAAAGACCGGCGGGCGCTGCGGCTTCGCTGCGCGCCGGGCCGGTCGAAACGATACGGATTTTACAACGCCCCTCGCGCGCGAACGCGTCAATCGACGTGATTGCGCACATAATCAAGAATCTCTTGGCGCGAATGCAGTCCGGTCTTGGCGTAAATACGACCGATGTGAGTGTGGGCCGTGGTCTGGGAAATATGCAGCTGTTCGGCGACACGCTTCTGGGTGAGCCCCGACATATACAGGGCCAGAACCTCAACCTCGCGCTCCGAAAGCAAGAACTGGCGCCCCATGGCCTCGGCGCCGTGGCGCATGGCGGCATCGCGCACATCGGAAACGGCCGAGTCGTTGTCGATGCCCAGCAGCTTTTCGAGCGTTCCGCTCTTCGGCGAGACCGGCGGCACGCGATGTTCGACAGTATCTCGCTCCTCCGAGACGACCCCCGTGCAAGACGGCGACGCGCCGCCCTCATCGGAGACCCCGCCAACGCATTCCGCGCACGATGAGGGTGCGTCGGAACGCGATTGCACGCATTCGGTCAAACGAGCCGACTCCTCTTCATATGCGAAACGCGCCACGTCGATCAGCTTGACCAGAACGGTCTGGGTCGAAACCAGCAACAGCAGGCTGATCACCGTGCCCATAAGATGGCTATCGCCCGCCAAAGGACCCACCGGCCCCGCGAGGAACGGGACGAAACGCCCGATAGCATGCGATGCCGTCCAAACAAGCCACAATCCCATGGCGTAATAGAACGGATCGCGCCATCCATACGACATGAACGCGATGATCAGATACCACACGAATCCCGACATGACCGAGAAAAGAACGGTCGCGAAAACGGCCCCGTATTCGGCATTGCCGTGCGTCGCCGCATAAGCTACCAGCGAAAACGCGGCGAGCAATTCGAGAATGACCCAAATACCCACGGTCATCACGCGCGAACGCTGGCGCAGCGTGGCGAAAACCAGACCGACGCACAGCGCTTCGACCAGCAAGAACGTCATAATGCGCTGGACGAATCCGTGGACGGCGGCGTGCTGCCCGTCCGGGAACCCGCACAAAAAACCGCCGACGAACGACAGGAAGCACAAGCCGATAGCGCTCGCCGCAAGAAAACGCGCGTTCGCTATGCCCTTTCGCATGAAAGAAAAGTAATCGTCGGACCGCGTGGGCGTTTCTATGGAATAAGCCTTAGCCTGCTTGCGCGCTGCGCGAATGCAGAAAAGCTGAGCGAAGACGATCGGCGCGGCGACCAGGTAATGGATTCCTTCGCCGAAAAACGTAAGAAGGAACACCGGTATCTCGCTTACGGCGACCGCTCCGAACACCGTGACGACGGCGGTCGACATGCTCGACCCCCGAACGCGGCGCAGCCAATACGCGACGCAGGCGAGCGATGCGAGCATGACCGCGATCGATGCCACGAACGACGCTCCCGAAAGGTCGATAGGAGCCGCCGCCGACGCGAAAAGGACCACGGCCCCTACGACCTGGACGGCCACGGACACATGGACGAGCGCGTTGACGAATCGCTTCGAAAATCGATACCGCGCCTTGAACACGACCAGCATGACGGCCGCCACGACCGCCATGCCGATGACGAGGGCGGCATCCGATAAAACTCCGGCATCGGCATACACATGGCCCGCCGGCGTCATGGCGACCAACCCGACGCGCGCGCACGCCAAGCCGAGCACGCTCGGCAAGAGCGGTTTGTACTGAGAAAGATTGGAACGTTCGTCCATAACGCCACGACGTCCTTTCGACTCGCGGGTTTCCCCTCCTTGCGCCGCGCGCCTCGGCGCGAGCGGCTTGAAACCCGTTTTTTCATGGTATCACAGCGTCCGAAGGGCCCGTCATCCGAAACAGAGGACACGGACGACAGCGATTCTCGGAGCGGACGACGTCTGGCACGCGCTTTTGCAAGTGGAGCTCAAATCCGGCATTTCACCTGATAGAACAGCATTTCTTAAAAATACTCCCCAAGAGATGACACGCATTTTCACTAAACGTCCATACTGCGAGGCACAAAGCACCGACCAAGAAGAGGAGGATGACGCCATGGAAGCGGACGCAGCCGTCTTCTCCAAGCTCGCCGCCCTTTTCGCGCCCGTCACGCAGGAAGAATGGAAGGAGCTTTCCGCAAAGACCTCTTGGGAAAGCTTCGTCGACGACCTTCGCCGCATGTCGAGCGCCGGCATCGCGGGCGAATCCGAAAACCCCGTTTTGAAACGGGCGATGCCGCTGCAGGAATGCCTTTCCCAAGACGAAGTGCGCGCGCTGTATGCGCCTCCCTCGTTCGAAGAACGGTCGCGATTCGCGGCACGGCATTTCACCGGGGGCCTTCCCGCCTCCGCCCTGCCCATCGAGTCGCTCTATACCGTTTGGACAAGCGATCCGCGACGCTCCCCGTTCTCGGAGATCAAGCCGATGCACCGAAGCGACGCGGCTCTCTACATGTCCGACCTCTTGGCCGCGCTCGGCCTGGAGCCCTCGGACGACTACGAGCTCGCGCCCGACCACATCAGCCTCGAGCTCGCCACCGTGGCCGCCCTTCTGCAAGACGGCATGGTCGAGCAGGCTCGAAGCTTCCTGGTCGAACGATTCGCATGGCTGACGGCCTACCGGTCGCGTCTGTTGGAGCTGGGAAGCGACGCGCTGTTCTTCACGGCTCTCGTAGACGCGATCCTCTGCATCAGGGCGAATCACGCAAGCTGCGACGAGGCCTGACGGCCCCTCGGCCGGCAAGGTCGCCGGAGACGAACGCTATCTCGAACACACTCGATCAAAATACGGCTTTCACATCGCAAGGAAGGAGAAGGGGAATGAAAAGCAACGCGATGACCAGGCGAAGCTTCCTCACGCGCAGCGCAGGAGCCGCCGCGCTGGCCGCAGGAGGCGGCTATATGGGATTCGGCGCTTGGGAAGAGGCTCGGGCGGAAGAACCCGGAGCCCAGGAATCCACGGCGCATTCGCTGTGCAATTCGTGCTCTTCGAAGTGCGGATTCACCGGATACGTGGTGGACGGCAGGCTCGGCAAGATGATCAGCGACAAAGACCATCCATACTGCGAAGGCACCATGTGCGCCCGCGGATACGGCTATGCCGCCATCGCCTATTCGGCCGACAGGCTGACCGACCCCCTGAAGAAAAACGAGAACGGCGAATTCGAGGCGATCAGCTGGGAGCAGGCTTTCCAGGAGATTTCCGAGAAGCTCGGCGCCATCATCGACGAAAGCGGCCCCGAAGCCCTCGCGCTCATCCACGACCCGCGTCCGTCCGGAAGCTTCTACACCAAACGCTTCATGCATGCCCTCGGCTGCCCCAACGTGTACACCCACGGCGTCGCCTGCAACTTGTCCAAAGTCAGCGGCGCGACGCAGGCCATCGGCACGGGCGATTGGACGAGCGATATTCCCAACGCGAAGATGGTCCTGTTCCTGGGCCGCTCCTATGCAGACGGCATCCGACCCTCCGCGCTGCATGCGCTGCAGCAAGGCCACGAGAACGGCGCCCGCATCGTGATCGTCGACCCGCGCTGCAATAACTCGATGAAGCTCGCCGACGAATGGATTCCCATCCGCCCCGGCACCGACCTGGCTCTCGTTCTGGGCATGGCGCACGTGCTGGTGAAAGAAGACCTCTACAACAAGGAATACGTCGAAGAAAACTCGATCGGCTTCGAGGAATGGGCCTCCACGCTGGATGAATACACCCCGGAATG
>USLD01000075.1 GCA_900555495.1 uncultured Slackia sp.
GAGCCACTCGGCCATGGTGCCGTGACAGGTGAGGGCCTGCGTGTCGAGCAGGCCGGCGCGGCCCAGCTCGCCGAGGATCGCGGGGATGCCGCCCGCGGCGTCGAGGTCTTCGATGTGCAGCGGGCCGGCGGGTGCGATGCGGGTGAGGTTGGGGGTCTTCGCGGAGACGTCGTCCCAATCGTCCATGCTCACGGGGCAGCCTGCCGCCTGGGCGATGGCCGTCAGATGCAGCATGGTGTTGGTGGATCCGCCGAAGGCCATGTCGAGCGCCATGCCGTTGCGGATGGAGTGCTCGTTGATGATGTCGAGGGCCGTGGTGCCCGATTCGAGCAGCTCCATGACCTTCATGCCCGTGCGCTTGGCCAGGCGAATGCGCTCGGAGTACACGGCAGGAACGGTGCCGTTGCCGGGCAGCGCGATGCCGAGGGCTTCGGCCAGGCAGCAGATGGAGTTGGCGGTGAACATGCCCGAGCAGCTGCCGCAGGTGGGGCAGGCGGTGTTTTCGAGCCAGTCGCATTCTTCCTGCGTCATGGTGCCCGCGGTCACCTGGCCCACGGCGTCGAAGAGGGTGTTGAGGTCGGTTTGGTTGCCGGACTTGTCGCGGCCGGCCAGCATGGGGCCGCCCGAGACCAGCATGGTGGGAAGGTCGAGGCGGCAGGCCGCGATCAGCATGCCGGGAACGATCTTGTCGCAGGCGGGGATCAGTACCACGGCGTCGAACTGATGGCCCTGGACGGCGCACTCGACGCTGTCGGCGATCACTTCGCGGCTGGTGAGCGAATAGTGCATGCCTTCGTGGTTCATGGCGATGCCGTCGCAGACGCCGATGGTGTTCATCTGCATCGGAGTGCCGCCCGCCATGCGGATGCCTGCCTTCACGGCATCGGCGATGGTCTGGAGATGCACGTGTCCGGGAATGACTTCGTTCTGGGCGGAAATGACCGCGACGAGCGGGCGGTCGAGTTCTTCGTCGGTCAGGCCGTCGGCCTTCAGAAGGCTGCGGTGCGGCGCACGCGCAAGGCCTTTCTTGATGGCATCGCTTCGATGGTTCATCGCATGTCTCGCTTTCCCTCGTCAGTGCAGCGGCTCAAGGTATGCGAGCGAGAAACCCTCGACGATGCCTTGTCACGGAAGGCGTCCGGCGAAACGTACCCGGCAGATCGTGTTCGCGGGGGTCGCCCGCGAACACGATCTGCGTTCGGCTTCGCTGCTCGAGGGGGTTTCAAGGCCCGTCCACCGCAGGCTCGCATGACCGCCTGCTTGCTGGGGATGGATTCGTCCTCACTCGCCCCTGTCGTCGCATTTGTTGAGTAACCCGGATTATAGGCGTCGCAGCGGCGGGTTCAATACGCTATCGCACTTTAGTTCGGTAAAGTACCTGGATTTTACATCCCGGACATAATGGACGCATTCGGGGCGCAATGCCGCGCATGCGGTTTCGGCGAGGAAAGCGAAGGCCCGCTTCCGTCGCATGGGCGCGTAAGCGGGCCTTCGGGCGTTTGGCGGAGCCGCATGGGCTTAAGCCTGTTTGCGAGGGTACTGCAGCATTTCATCCATGGTGATGAAGCGGAATCCCCGGTCTTTGAGGTAGGGCAGGGCGCTGCGCAGCGCCTCGGCCGTCTGCGAGCGGTCGCCGCCGCCGTCGTGCATCAGGATGATGTCGCCCGGCGTCGCGGCCTTGAGCTGCGCGGCGATCTTTTCCGCGCCCGGGCGCTTCCAGTCGAGCGTATCGATATCCCAGCCGATGTCGGCCTCGATAAGGTCTTCGACGTTGCGCCACACGTCCAGAGGGAAGTTGCCGCCGGGTGCGCGGATCACGCGGCTCGCCTCGGCGCCGGTGGCATCGGAAATCGCCTTGAGGCCCTGCTCGATTTCGGCGCGTTGTTCATCGACGCTCATGAACGAGAGGTTCACGCCCTGACCGCTGCCTGCGGCGTGGTCCCAGCTGTGCGTGCAGACCTGATGCCCTTCGTCGTGCTCGCGCTTTACCAGGTCGACGCCGGCGCCGGCGATGCGGTTGCCCACGGTGAAAAACGTCGCCGCAGCTCCGTTGTCGCGCAGGATATCCAAGATTTCGGCGGTGCTTCCTTCCCAGGGGCCGTCGTCGAAGGTGAGCGCGATCACCGCTTCGCCGCCCGTGTCGGGGTAGGAGCGCAGATAGATGCGGTCTTCGGAGGGCTGCTTCACCTCGAGCACGACCTCCTTGCCCGAGGTTTCGCCCGTCTTCACGGTGGACAGGCCCGCGGACCCCTCCGCGTCGACGGCGTGAATCGGGCCGTAGCCGCTTTCGACGGGGTCGGGTCCGACGGATTTGTCTTCGGTGACGGAGGGCTCCTCGATATCCGCGCCGTCGGCGAACGCGAGCACGTCGCCGTCGGCCACTTCCGCCTCGCCGTCGGCTTCCTGGCCGTTGATCGTGGCGCGATAGGGGCTGCCGCCGCCTTCGGTGATGACCTGGCCCTCTACGTCGACGAGATTGCCGGGAGTCATCTGCAGGCCGCTTTTCTCGTAGGCGGCCTGCAAGGTCTTTTTGCCGGAAAGATCGAGTTTCTGCCCGTTCGCGGTGATCGAGATGGGCATGAGCGCGCGTACGGCAGGGACGCCGAATACGAGCAGCGCGGCCGCGGCGGCCGCTCCGCCCGCGATGAAGAGACGGCGCGTGAGGCGGGGGTTCAAAAGGGGGCTGTCGTCCCAAAGCGGAACGAACGATTGCCCGGATTCGTCTCGTGCCGGTTCGGCGGCTTTGGACGCGACGGGGTTGCGTCGGGCGGCCGGTTTGTCCTTGCGCGGATGAGGAAGGCGGGTCGCAGGCTGATCGCCTTCGCCGCTGCGGCCGCGCGGCGCTTCGACGCCTGCCTGGACGGAGGGACGGCCCGTATCGTCTTGCGCGACAGGGCGCATGGAGCCTGTAGGCTGCGCGATGCGGGGTCCGCGATCGGCCGTTCCGCGCACGCGGCGGCTGCCCGCCACGGACGGGCGGGTTGCGGGTCGGGCGTCGATATGGGGGAATGAAGACGACGGGCCCTCGCGACCGTCGCTGCGGCGGTCGGGCGCGTTGCCGTTGTTCTGGGTTTCCATGGATGCCTCTCGTGTGCGTTTCAGGTGGTCGGACATCGTTATGCGGAAGTCTAACCCGCAGGCCGATATCTGAAAACCGTTTTAAGGAATCTCAAGGAATCGATACATCATCGGCGGGTTCGCAAGCCTGCGACGTGCCTGGTCGGACGTTTTTCTCGACGGCTGCGGCGGATAAAGCGGCCGGTTGTTACGAATTGGGGCGTTTTTCCCTGAAAGCGCAGGGTTTTTCTTTTCAAGCGCAGGGAATCGGGCATAATGCCTTGTATGAAAAATCGCAAGAAGAATACCCATAACAACGAAGAGGCCCCGCGGTCGAACGAGGGAGGCCTCGTCGCGCCCCAGGGGTTCGCCCCCACCGTTCCTGCCAAGGCGTCGGTTCGCGCCTATTCTCGCGACGCTTATGTTTCGCGTAGGCCGAAGAAGCATCGCGGCGCCAAGATAGCGCTGGTCGTGGTGCTGGTGCTGCTGCTCGCGGTGGGCGGCGTGGCGTTCGGCGGCGTGATGTATGTGAACTCCATTTCCGATAAGCTGCATAAAAACGTCGACCAGAACCTCATGCAGGCCCTTTCCGTGGAGAAGGCCGCGCCGGGAGAGCCGTTCTACATGCTGGTTATGGGCGTCGACCGCTCCGAAGAGCGCGTGGCGGCGGGCGATATGGACACTTTCCGCAGCGACTCGATGATCCTCACGCGCGTCGATCCCCAGCAGAAAAACGTCTCCCTCGTGTCGATCGAGCGCGATACGTATGTTTCCATCGAAGGCTACGGGCCTGACAAGATCAACGCCTCGGCCGCTTTGGGCGGCTCGGCGCTCGTGGTCGACACCATTTCCAAATTCGCAGGCGTGCCTATCGACCATTATGTCGAAATAGACTTCGACGGCTTCAAGGCCGCGGTCGACGCGCTGGGCGGCATCGAGGTGGATGTCCCCATCACGATCGACGACGAGATGGCGGGCGGCCGCGTGGAGGCCGGGCCGCAGACGCTCAACGGCGACCAGGCGCTCATCCTGTGCCGCAGCCGCCATTCCTATGACGATTACGGAAGCGGCGACTATTACCGCATGGCCAACCAGCGCATGGTCATAGGCGCCATCGCCAAGAAGATCCTGTCGTCCGACGTGGTCACTATGGCGAACACCATCAATGCCATGGCCGACTACATCACCACCGATATGGACGTGCAGACCATCGTCGAGGTAGCCACCGAGATGCGCGGCATGAATGCCGACGAAGACATCTATTCGGCCATGAACCCCACTATTCCCACGTACGTCAACGACGTTTGGTACGAATACTGCGATTTGGACGCATGGCGCATGATGATGGGGCGCGTCGATGCGGGATTGCCGCCTTATGCCGACGATCGCCGCAACCTCAACGACGGCGGCACGCTCGACGGCACGATCACGGGCATTCAGGAGCTGGGCGTCGAAGGGGCCGCGTCCGCCGACGCCGCGGCAGCGGGCGCCGGTTCCGATGCGACCGCGCTGTATTAGACGCCTTCGACGACGGGGCGGCCTCCAGGCGGGGCCGCTCCTTTCGTTTCGGGACGGAGGCGTCGCGCGCCTTTCGCCGATGGCATATTGCCTGGGTTCCTGATGTAGATTCGCCGCCCACGTCCTGTTCATTCGCTCGGCAAGATAGGATGGCGCATATTCAGATGCGTCGGATGGGCGTTTTCGCGGCGGCCGGCACCTTCGGCGCCGCATCGCATTCGACGAACAGAGCCGCTGCGCCGCGAGGAACCGCGGCGTGTGCCGGATAGCAAGGAGACTTCCTTATGGCTTCTCGTAGACCGAGTTCTTACGATTCGTTTCCTACGGGCGATCCCTCGCAGCAGCCCCCTTCGTCATACCGCAACGGCGCGCCGCGTGCTCGCAGCAGCCGCGATGTGTCGTCGTATTCCCGCAGCTCGTATGCGCGCGGCAACGACGTTCCGCGCCAGGCCGCGGCGTCTTCGTCGTATTCGCGCCAATCGACGCAGGGCGAATATGCCCGTGCGCGCGCGAAGAAGAAGCGCAGGAACAAAGTTTTGGGCGTGGCGCTGGCGGCGCTCGCCGCATTGGTGATCGGCGCCGGCGCCGCGGCGCTCGCGTATGTCGGCGTGCTCAACGGCAAGCTGACGGGCGATGTCGGCGCCGACCTCAAGGGCGTTCTGGCCGACGCGAAGGCTCCGACCGAGCCTTTCTACATTCTGCTGATGGGTGTCGATAAATCGCAGGAGCGTGCCGAAAGCGCCGAATACGAAGGCGATAATTTCCGCAGCGACTCGATGATCCTCGCCCGCGTCGACCCTAAAGACAAGAAGCTCACGCTCATCTCGATCGTGCGCGATACCTATGTGGATATCGAGGGATACGGCAAAAACAAGATCAATGCGGCGCATGCGCTCGGCGGCCCTGCTCTCACGGTGAAGACCGTTTCGAAGTTCGCGGGCGTTCCCATCTCGCATTATGCCGAAATCGACTTCGACGGCTTCAAGGCCGCGGTCGACGCATTGGGCGGTATCGACGTGAACGTTCCTGTCGAAATAGACGACGACATGGCCGGCGGCTACGTGCCCGCCGGCGAACAGACGCTCAACGGCGATCAGGCGCTCATCCTGTGCCGTGCGCGCCATGCTTACGACGAGATCGGCGCCGGCGACTTCTATCGTGCTGCGAATCAGCGTATGGTCATGGGGGCGGTGGCTAAGAAGCTGCTTGCGTCCGATGTCGGCACGATCGCTTCCACGGTCACTTCGCTGTGCGATTACATCGACACCGACATGAACGTGACCGATATCATCGCCGTCGCCTCTGCCATGCGCGGCATGGATACTTCTACCAACATCTACTCCAGCATGAATCCGACCATCTCGACGTATGAAAACGGCGTTTGGTACGAGTACAGCAACAACGAAGCCTGGAAGGCCATGATGAAGCGTGTCGATGCGGGCGAGACGCCGACGGTCGATGCGGCCGATTCCGCAAACGACGGCGGCGTCATCGACGGCTCGATCAGCGGGGAATACGTCGCACAAAGCGTTTTGAGCGGCGGAGGCTCGGAGTCGTTGGCCGACGTGGAAATCGAAGTGCGCAATGGCAGCGGTATCGGCGGCGTGGCGGCCGACGCATCGAGCGTGCTTACCAATAGCGGCTACAACGTGACGACCGTCGGTGATGCCGAATCGTATAACTACGCCACCACGCTCGTCGTGTACGACTCCGACGGTAACGAGGATACCGCCCAGGCCATCGCGAAGGCGATCGGCGGAGCGAAGGTCGTTCGCAACGACGGAACGTACAGCGTCGACGGCACCTATCTTGTTGTCGTAGGCTCGGATTACTAGGCCGCGCCCGGCGCATTCGAAAGCGACGCCATACGGCGGCCGCGCCCGCGAAGAGGTGCGGCCGCCGTTCTACGTTAGAGGGCGTATTCTTCGTAACCGTCGTGCCGGATTGCTGTTGCGCAAGCGTTACCAGGTGCGATGCGATGGCGGCGGGTATAATGGGCGAAACGTCAACCTCTTCGAATCGAGGACGAAATGAGCGATACGATCAATCCTTCGGGCGCGCCGCAGA
>USLD01000076.1 GCA_900555495.1 uncultured Slackia sp.
CGTTCGGGAATATGCGCCTACGCGACTACAGGGTGCGCAGCGCGACCTCCTTGAGCTGACGGGTGGTCACCTCGTTGGGGGCGCCCGTCATGGGGTCGGAGGCCGAAGACGTCTTCGGGAAGGCGATGACGTCGCGGATCGACTGCTTGCCGGCAAGCAGCATGACCAGGCGGTCGAGACCCAGGGCGATGCCGCCGTGCGGCGGAGCGCCGAGCTCGAGAGCATGGATCAGGTGACCGAACTTCTCGTCGATTTCGGCATCGGTCAGGCCGCAGCGACGGAGCACGCGGCGCTGGAGCTCCTCGGTATGGATGCGGATGGTGCCGCCGCCGCACTCGAAGCCGTCCATGACCAGGTCGTAAGAGTAGCTGCCGCACTCAAGCGGAGCCTCTTCGATCTTGTACTGCTCCTCGGGAGGCACCATGGTGAACGGATGATGCTCGGCAGCGTACTTCTTCTCGTCCTCGTCGTAACGGAACATAGGGAAGTTGACGACCCACAGGAGCGCATGACCCTCGCGGGGAATGTCAAGCGCCTCGGCCATATGCAGACGCAGAGCGGAAAGCACGGCGTTCGCCACGTCGGCGGTATCGGCCGCGAACAGCACCAGGTCGCCCGGCTCGACGTTGAGGGCCTCCTTCATCTTGGCATAGGTCTCGTCGTCGAAGAACTTGATGATCGGGCTCTTCTCGGCGCCGTCGGTGGTGTAGGCGATCCAAGCCATGCCCTTCGCGCCGTTGGCGGAAGCGATGTTTGCCAGCTTGTCGATTTCGCCGCGGCTCCAGTCGCCTGCGCCCTTGGCATTGATGGCCTTGACCACGCCGCCTGCCTCGACGGCCTTGGCGAACACGCCGAAGCCGCAGCCGCGCACGATTTCCGTCAGATTGACGAGCTTCATGTCGAAGCGGATGTCAGGACGGTCGCAGCCGTAATACTCCATGGCATCGGCATACTGCATGCGCTGCAACGGGAACTCGTGCTCGACGCCTGCGGCGGCCAGCACCTCGCTCATGACGCCTTCCATCATGTCCATGACGTCTTCGCCCTGAACGAAAGACATCTCGATGTCGACCTGGGTGAACTCGGGCTGACGGTCGGCGCGCAGGTCCTCGTCGCGGAAGCAGCGGGCGATCTGATAGTAGCGCTCGATGCCGCCGCACATCAGCATCTGCTTGAACTGCTGCGGGCTCTGCGGCAGCGCGTAGAACTTGCCGGGGTTGGGGCGGGACGGGACGATGTAGTCGCGGGCGCCTTCGGGAGTGGAGTTCGCCAAGATGGGCGTCTCGACCTCGATGAAGCCGCGCTCGTTCAGCGCGGAGCGCATGGCCTGGGCCACGGTGTGGCGCAGCTTGATGGCGTTGAACATCTCGGGGCGACGAAGGTCCATATAGCGCCACTTCATGCGCGTGGTCTCATCGGTCTCGATGCCGTCTTCGATCGAGAACGGAGGAGTCACGGAAGTGTTGAGCACCTTGACGGCGCTGGCGAGCACTTCGATCTCGCCCGTCGCCATATTCGGGTTGACCGTGCCTTCGGCGCGGGCTCGCACCTTGCCGACGACCTCGATCACGTACTCGCGGCCCAGGTGCTCGGCGACGGCGAAATCGTCCGTGCTGACGCAATCGGGGTCGATAACGACCTGGGTGTAGCCCTCGCGGTCACGCAGGTCGATGAAGATCAGGCCGCCGTGGTCGCGGTTGTGCCACACCCAGCCGGTGAGCGTGACCTGGGAATCCACGTCGGATGCACGCAGCTGGCCGCACGTGTGGTCGTGCATGCAATACTCGTTAACGAAATCGGTCATGTGCTTTCTTACTCCTTATCGTCACTCTCGAAAGAGAACACGGCATCAATATTGACAGGCGTTGCGGCGTTGCCGACCAACTGGCCGCCGAACTGAGACAGAAGACGCTTCGCCGCATCGATGTCGACCAGCTTCTCGCTATGCTTCTGCATGCTGCGAACGCGGGCCTTTCCCTGGGCAAGCTCGTCGGGACCCAGGATGACGACGACGCGAGCGCCGATCTTGTCGGCCATCTTGAACTGGCTCTTCAGGCTCTTGCCCTGATGGTCCATCTCGATGCAAAGACCCGCATCGCGCGCGGCGCATACCAGGTCGAACGCGGCCGGACGCACGGACTCGTCGACGCAGGCGACGTAACCGTCGACGCGCTTCGAGTTCTCGCTCAAGACGCCCGCGGCCTCGAGCGCAAGCACCATGCGCTCGAATCCGAGCGCGAAGCCCAGACCAGGCGTCGGACGGCCGCCCACCGTTTCGGCGAGACCGTCGTATCGTCCACCGCCGCCGATGGCGCTCTGCGACCCCATGCCCTCGGTGACCTGCACCTCGAACACGGTGCGCGTGTAGTAGTCGAGGCCGCGCACCAGCGTGGGGTCCTCAACGTAGGCGACGCCCGCGGCGTCGAGCAGCTGCTTCACGCTTTCATAGTGGCTGCGGCAATCGTCGCACAGGTGGTCGACGATCTTCGGCGCGTCCGCCATGACGTGCGCACACGTCTCGTTCTTGCAGTCGAAGGCGCGCAGCGGATTGGTGTCGGCGCGGCGACGGCACTCCTCGCACATCTCGTCTTCGTGGGCGAGGATGAACTCGCGCACGCTTTCGCGATAAGCGGGACGGCAGGCGTCATCGCCCATCGAGTTGATGAGCAGGCGCATGTTCTTCCCGGGCACGCCCATGGCCTCGAAGAAGCGCATGAGCATGATGATCATCTCGGCATCGGCCGTGGGCTCGGAAGCGCCCAGGCACTCGACGCCGATCTGGTGAAACTGGCGCAGGCGGCCCTTCTGGGGACGCTCTGCGCGAAACATCGGGCCGGCATAGAACAGCTTCGCGGGCGCGGCGCCCTGCTCGACCAGGTTGTGCTGCACCACCGCGCGCACGACGCCTGCCGTGCCTTCGGGGCGCAACGAAAGCTTCTGCTTCGCCTTGAGGCCGGCGTCGGAGCCGGCGGCCAGGGAGCGCTTATAGTTCTCGCCGCTGCGGACGACGAACATCTCCTTGCCCACGACGTCGGTCGCTTCGCCGATGCCGTGCGTGAACACCTCGGTCAGCTCGAACAGGGGCGTATCAATCGGCTCGTAGCCATACGTGGAGAACAGCTTCGCCGCTGCATCGGTCGTCGTGCGCCACAGGCGCGCGACGGCGGGGAGCATATCGGCGGTTCCCTCGGGTGCGTTGTAGGGCATGGTAATCCTTTGCGACGTGGCGTTATTCGTAACGCGATATTTTATCACCACCGCAGCTTAGAGCGAAACCGCAGCGAGCGCAAATGCGAAAGAAGCAGAACGGCCGCAGGTCCGCCGCAGCCGTTCCGCATCAGGCGACCTTCGCGCAGCGCGCTAGAGCAGCTTGACGAAGCTCCAGTCGCCCTTCGACGCGCGAAGCACGTCTTCGCCGCCGAACGCGCAAACCGCGCCATCGGACGCGATACGGTCAAGCGCCTCGGCATACGTGCGCAGCTTCTCAGGCGTCGCGGCGAGCTTCTCCGCACGCAGATGCTCTCGATAGCCCGCAGACTTGCCGGAGAACAGAGCCACGTCTTGGCGGCGCGCCACCTGGCGCGGCTTCACCGGCGCATCATGCGACGCCACCGTGCTGACGATATAGCCCTCCATCTCGTCTTCCGCGGGGTCGAACGCCGAAAGCCACGCGCCCGCCTCGTCGTAGCGGGCCAGCGTCGCATCGACGCCCGGGTCCCTGAAGGAATAGAAACGTCCGAAACGCTCGGGCGTGATGCGGAACCCGACGCCGTAGGCGCCGCCTTTCACGCGCACCTCGTTCCACAAGTAGTCGAACGAAAGCGCGTTGGAAAGCACCGCCCAGGCGCCATCGTAGCCGACGGTCTCATGCACATCGGCGCCCTTCGCCACGTAGCACACGTCGCCCGGCACGATGAAGGCCTCCTGCTTGACCTCGGGATCGGGCACGCGGTCGCCGAACGCGAAGCGGCAGCGCGGATCGCCGCCGAACACGGCATCTCCGGGCAAGCCGAAATCGCCTGCGGACTCCCAGAAGCGCTCGAGGTCGTCCGTCGACCCCGTAAAGCTCGCCAGCGCTCCGTCTTTCGTGAAAATGCGGTCGCGCACGTCCTCCAGACGCTCGCGCAGTGCGTCGAAGCGCTCGTCGAAATGCTCGATCAAGTCGCACAGGAAGCGATAGAAATCGACGCCTCCCATCTGCTCTTTAATCACGCCGGACTTGAACAGATACGACGACAGGCGATTCATCGCGCGTACATGGCCCTCGCCCATGAACGACTGCTCCATGGAGATGCGGCGTTGCACCAGGACATCGCGGATCTTGCCCGCATCGTCGAAAGACGTCGTCGCCCAGACCTCGCGCGGAATGCGGGCGAGATGCTCGAGTTCTTCGGACAGCGCGCTTGCCGACGCGACCATCTTAAGCGAGAGCTTCGACGGGTCGGAATCGGACGAATAGGCCTCGGCGAAGAAGCGAAGCGAACCCAAGTGCGTGCGCATATGCACGTCGAGCTCGGCTGCGCTGCGCCGCGCCGTGCCGAGACGTCCGAGCAGCATGCCGAGCAGCGTGACGTAGGGCAGGTCGTCGAACGACAATCCGTCCATGTCGAAATACAGCGACAGGTAGTCGATATGACGCGTGGGAAGATCGTGGTGCAGGCACGGCACGGGCGCGTCGGCCGCCAGACGACATGCGGGATCGGGAACGGCCTCGCCTATGTCGTCCACGCGCAGGCGCGGAAGCGTCGCCGTGGCCTCGGGAGCGTCGGGCGTCTCCTGCATCAGGCGCAAGGCCGCCACGTCGTCGCGCACGGCCTGACGGCGCGCCTCGTCCATGGAAGCGAGCGTGTCCGCCAGCTCGGCGTCCTCCTCGGACGCAGAGCCGTCTTCGCCCGGCACCAGGTCGACGAGCGCCTTGTGGCCGCTTTCGCATATCAGCGAGGCCAAGACGTCTTCGAAGTAACGGCCGTCCAGACCTGCGCGCATGTGAGCGAGCGCGTCCTCATAGCGCAAATACGCGGTAGGCATGGCGTCATCGTAGAGCCAGCCCGCCAGCGCATTCATGGCCAAAGGCACGCCGTCGGCCATGCCGCGGTCGCGTTCGCGCAAATCGAAGGCCATCTGGGCAAGGGACGCCTCGAGCACGTCGCGCGGGATGCCGTCGCGCACCAGACGCGCCGCCTCGCGCTCGACCGCTTCCATGAAGGCCTGCGCCTTGCCCTCCTCGGCGTTTTTCAGCTGGAACAGCGCGACGGGCTGCGCCTGGGAATCGATCAGGTACGCCGTGACGTCGCCGCCGAGCCCCTCATCGAGCAGCGCACGCTTCATCGGCGACTCGTTGCCGCCCATAAGCGCATCCATCAGCACGTCGCACGCCAGAACGCGTTCGAAATCGCACGCCTGCCCCACCACGTAGCCCAGCCCGACGCAAGCGTTTTCCGGCGCCGTGTCCATGGAGACCGTGACGTCGGTCGCCACGCGCGGCGCCTGCATGCCCACTTCATTCGGGGCGGCGTCGACTCGCGGGCGCTCGACCGACAGATAGCGGTCGTCCAAAAACGACAGCATCCGTTCGGCGTCCACGTTGCCGTACAGCACGATATAGGCGTTGTCGAGGCGATAATGGCGCGCGTGCGTGTCGAGGAACTGCTCGTAAGTCAGCTGGGGAATGGCGCGCGGGTGTCCGCCCGATTCGAAAGCGTAGCACGTATCGGGGAACAGGGTCGCGTTCACCGCGTGATACAGCACGCTTTCGGGGTCGGACAGCGCGCCTTTCATCTCGTTGAACACCACGCCGTTGTAGCGCAAGCGCGGCTCGGCGCCCTCTTCATCGAGCTCGTAGTGCCAGCCCTCCTGCTCGAAAATGGCGCGCTTGTCGTAAATCGCGGGATTGAGCACCGCATCCATGTACACGTCGGTCAGGTTCATCAGGTCCTGGTCGTTGGTGCTTGCCACCGGGTACATGGTCTTATCGGGGAACGTGAGCGCGTTGAGAAACGTCTGCATCGACGTTTTCAGCAGGTCGACGAACGGCTCTTTAACGGGGAATTTCTTCGAGCCGCACAGCACGGAATGCTCCAGGATGTGGAAGACGCCCGTATCGTCGGCGGGCGGCGTCTTGAATGCGATGGAAAACGCCTTGTTCTCGTCGGCATTCTGCAGGAAAAGCAAGCGGGCGCCGCTTTTCTCGTGGCACATGACATGCGCCGATTCGTCGATTTCCGAAAGCGGCTCCGACGAATCGACGACGAAGCCGTGCATGCGGGCACCGGCTTGGAAATCATGGGTTGAAAGCATGATGGCTCCTATCGGTAAAGGTATCGCGAAGGATTATAGACCAAGCAAAACCGCAGCCACCGCCACTGCACAGCATGCTCGCAGGGTCGGTAGCCGACGCCGTATTTTCAACGCAACGGCCACATACGACGGCAGCGTCGAAACGCGGCTATACAATGGGACGAAACCTGCCCTGCAGAGGAGGATATGTATGGATATCGCCGTATTCGACGAGAACGCCGCACCGTTTTCGGCCGAAGTCATGCTCGAGGCCGCCGAGACGGACGCGCTCGTCGCCGACGCGCTGGCGCGGCTTGCGCGCATTCTCAAATGCCGCGAAGACGCCGTGA
>USLD01000077.1 GCA_900555495.1 uncultured Slackia sp.
GCCGAAGTCGATCTTGGGACGGAATTTCATTTCCTTGATTTCGATCTTCGTCTGGTTCTTGCGAGCCTGCTTCGCCTTGATGGCCTGGTCGTATTTGAACTTACCGTAGTCCATGATGCGGCATACGGGCGGTTCTGCATTCGGGGCGATCTCGACGAGGTCGAGACCCTGACCGTCGGCGATGCGCTGAGCTTCGCGCGTGTTGAAGATACCCATCTGCGATCCGTCGTAGCCGATCAAGCGGCATTCACGGGTGCGGATTTCGTCGTTGAGCCTGGGCTCCTGAGCTGCTATCGCGCTCACCTCCTCTTTCTCTCGCTTGCGCGAGTTCGTCGCTGCAACAAAAAAACCCTGCGCATAGCGACAGGGCTCGAAAATGCGAAAACATATTCTTGCGACCCATCAGCTTGCGCCGAACTAGGCGGAGGGCTTATGCCCCCTCTTGAAACAGCTCGGATATCATAGCACAGCGCGAACGCTTTGCAAGCGATTCTCCTTATTTCTTGAAAATCGCTTTTATGCGACGTCGAAGGGCGCCGCAGACGCCTTGCGCCGACGCGTCGCATCCACAAACCGCACGACAGCCTATCATGATCGAAGCAAGCGGCGAAAGGAGCACGATGGAACGGGTCGACTGCCATACCCACACCGTCTATTCGGACGGAACGAGCACGCTCGAGCAAAACGCGGCGGCAGCGACGGCGCGCGGCGTGACAACGATCGCCTGCACCGACCACCTGGCACACCCCGCATTCATGGACTGCGCCATCGACGAGGGCCGCATCGCCGACCTGTCGCGCGACATCGCCCGATGCCGCGAAGCGCACCCCGAACTCGATATCGTCTTCGGATTCGAGGCCGACTGGTACGAGGGATGCGAACGCGACATCGAAGCCGTGCGCGGCGACGCGACATTTCTGCTCGGATCGATCCATTACCTCGGCGAATACGCCGTCGACTGGCTCGAGGACATGCGCATCTGGGACGAGGCGGGACCCGACGAAGTATGGCGGCGCTACGTCGACGACTGGTGCCGGGCATGCTTCTGCCCCGTCGGATTCGATTCGATGGCCCACCCCGACCTGGTACGCCTTTTCGAAAAGAGCGGCTATGCTCCCTCGATAGACCTCGCGCCGCTATGGGACGAGATGGCGCAAGCTGCCCGCGACGCAGGCGTGCGCGTCGAGGTTTCGACGGCCGGCCTGCGCAAGCCGCTGCGCGACTTCTATCCCGCCCTCGGTCTGCTCGAGCGCTTCTGCGCAGCGGGCGTCTCGATCACCGTCGGGTCGGACGCCCACGAAGCATCGTCTGTGGGGGCCGATATAGAATCGGCCTACGCCTACGCCCGTCGCGCGGGATACGAAAACATCGATGTCCCCCTTCCCGGAGGCGGGTGGCGCAGCATCCCGCTTCGTTAAGACGCGTAGGTCAGCGAGCTCTGGCATCGAGCTCGCCCGCGAGCTCGTCGAGCGTCACCCCGTTGCCTGCAAGAACCACCAGCAGGTGATACACCAGATCGGCCGCTTCGTATCGAATATGGTCATGGTCTCGGTCCTTGCACGCGAGCGCCACCTCGCACGCCTCCTCGACCACTTTTTTCAGCGGCTCGTCGGGGTTTCCCTGCAGCAGGCGGGCCGTATAGCTCGCGGCGGGATCGGCCGCACGTCGCCCCTCGATCACGTTCCACAGCCCTTCGAGGGTCGCGCCGATATCTCCCGGCTTCACATTCTGCGTTCGCTCTCCCATGCCTCTACCCTTCTATCGTATTGAAGAAGCACGACCGCGCGCCCGTATGGCACGCAGGTCCTGCCGCATCCACCTCGACGAGCAGCGCGTCCCGGTCGCAATCGGCGCGCACCGAAAGCACGCGCTGCGTGTTGCCGCTCGTCGCGCCCTTGTTCCACAGCTCCCGGCGCGAACGCGACCAGAACCACGTCGTGCCCGTCTCGAGCGTCAGCCGAAGCGATTCCTCGCTCATCCACGCCATCATGAGAACCTCGCCGGTGCCATGCTGCTGCACGATCGCGGGAATGAGGCCGCGGTCGTCGTATTCCAATCCAAGCAGGGAAACGTCCATGCAATCCTCCTTAGAAATCCATCCTCACGGGAATGCCCTGGCTGTCGAGGTATTCCTTCACTTGGCGGATGCTGAACGTAGCGAAATGGAACACGCTCGCCGCGAGCACCGCGTCGGCTTCGCCGTCGACGATGCCCTCGGCGAAATGCTCGAGCGACCCGACGCCGCCCGACGCGATGACAGGTATGGGAACAGCCCGAGAAACCGCCCTGGTCAGCGCGACGTCGAAGCCGTCTTCGGTGCCGTCGCGGTCCATCGACGTCAGCAAGATCTCGCCCGCGCCGCGCCGGGCGGCCTCTTCGGCCCATCGCACCGCGTCGAGGCCCGTCGCATTGCGGCCGCCGGCCGTGTAGACCTCCCAACGGTCGGCTCCCGGAGCCCCCGGAGCGCCGACGCGCTTCGCATCGATGGCGCATACCACCGCCTGGCTTCCGAACGCTGCGGCAGCGGCCGTTATCAGCGACGGGTCGGCGACTGCAGCCGAATTCAGCGAAAGCTTGTCGCCGCCCGCGGCCGCCATCCTGCGCATGCCGGCGATATCGCGGAATCCTCCGCCGACCGTATACGGGATGGAAAGCCTCTCGGCGGCATGAGACGCCATGTCGATGGTGGTCGCACGGCGGTCGCTCGTCGCGGTGATATCGAGAAACACCACTTCGTCGGCGCCCTCTTCGTCGTAGAACCGCGCGAGTTCGACGGGGTCTCCCGCATCGCGCAGCCCTTCGAAATTGACGCCCTTGACGACGCGGCCGTCCTTCACGTCGAGGCACGGTATGACGCGTTTGGTCAGCATGGCACGCTCCTTTCCTCGCCGCAGGCTGCGGCGAGCGCGCCTTCGAGCGAAAACGCGCCCTCGTAGAGCGCCCGTCCGGTGATGCAGCCTTCGATGACGTCGGAGCCCTCGCGCGCGAGTTCCTCTACATCGGACAGCGAGGCGATGCCGCCCGAGGCGACGACGGGAAAGCCCGCCGCTTCGGCGATGCGGCGATAGGCGGAAACGTCGATGCCCGATTGCATGCCGTCGCGGGCGATGTCGGTGAACACAAGATGCCTGAAACCCGCATCGGCCAGGCGCGCGACCAAATCGAGCGCCGAAACGCCCGCGCCCTCGCGCCATCCGTCCACCTTGACCACGCCGTCGCGCGCGGCGACGTCGGCGGTCAAAAGCGCTCCGTATCGAGCCGCCGCCTGGGACGCGAACGCCGCATCGCGCACGATCGCCGTGCCAAGCGCGATGCGCGATGCGCCCGCCAAAGCAAGCTCGTCGATGCGCTCGAGGCTTCGCACACCGCCGCCGACGTCCACCTTGAGCGACCCGAGCGCGCAGATTTCCTCGATAGCCGCCCGATTGGCCGCACGCGCCGCCTCGCTTTCGCCGAATGCGGCCGACAGGTCGACGACATGGACCCATTCGGCGCCGCGTCGGGCGAACTCCGCGGCGACCGATGCGGGGTCGTCGCTATAAACCTTCATGCGAGCACGGTCGCCCCGCTCGAGACGCACGACCCGTCCCTCGATCAAATCGATTGCAGGAAAGAGAATCAATGCAGCGCTCCTTTCCCTTCGGCGCCATTGACGATATCGACGAAATTGCACAGCACCTCGTGCCCGCGATGCGACGATTTTTCGGGATGGAACTGGCACCCGAAAACGAGGTCGCGCGCCACGGCGGCGGGAAACGCCGATCCGTACGCGCAACGGCACGACACGACGTCATCGCTTTCGGGGCGCGCCACGTATGAATGAGTGAAATAGAAATGCGCGCCATCCGGCACGCCGGCGAACAGCGGCCCGGCGCATTCTGTCATGGACACGTCGTCCCATCCAACGTGCGGCACCTTGAGGCCGGGCGCTTCGAGGCGCACGCACGAGCCCCTCAAGACACCGAGCCCCGCAACGACCTCGCCTTCGGGCGCGCCCTCTTCGCCGCCCTCGAAAAGAAGCTGCATACCCAAACAGATTCCCAGGAACGGACGCTGCGCCTCGATGACTGAAAGCACGGCGTCGACCTGACCGCTTTCCGCCATAAACGATGCGGCGTCGGCGAAGCTTCCCACGCCGGGCAGCACCACGGCGTCGGCCGATGCGATCGTATGCGGGTCGTCGGACACGCGCGCGCGGGCGCCTGCGGCCTCGAGGCCTCGTTTGACCGACATCAGATTTCCCTTGTGATAGTCGACCACGACGATTTCCGCCATAACAGCTCCTTACAACGATCCCTTCGTAGAAGGCACGCCTTTGACGCGAGGGTCGTATTCGGCCGCCTCGCGCAAAGCACGGGCGCATGCCTTGAACGCCGCCTCGACGATGTGGTGCCCGTTTTCTCCGCATACAAGGCGCACGTGCAACGTCACGCCGGCCTCGCGCGCGAATCCGATGAAGAATTCCTTCGCGAGCTGGGCATCGAACGTCCCGATGCGCTCGACCCCGGGGTCGGCCTCGTAGAACGCCTGACCGCGCCCGGAAATATCGACGCTCGCCATGACGAGGGCCTCGTCCATGGGAACGAATGCGGTGCCGAAGCGGCGGATCCCCTCCTTGTCGCCGATCGCGTCGCGAAACGCGCGGCCCAAGACGATCCCCACGTCTTCGACGGTGTGATGGTCGTCGACCCGCACGTCGCCGCACGCCTTGATGTCGGCGTCGAAGCACCCGTGCCTGACGAATGCGTCGAGCATGTGGTCGAAGAAGCCGACGCCCGTGTCGATCGCCGCGTCGCCCGATCCGTCGAGGCAGAGCGAGGCTTTGATCGAAGTTTCGGACGTGACGCGTTCGATCGTCGACGTTCTCATGACGACTCCTTTCCGAGAAGGGACAGCGCGTCGATCGCGCGGTCGTTCTCCTGCGGGGTGCCCACGGTAATGCGCAGGCAGTCCTTAAGAAGCGGGTTGCGCGAGAAATCCCTCGTCAGAATGGAGAATTCGTCACGCAGCCTCATATAGGCCTCATGCGCGTGCGGCATGCGGACGAGCACGAAATTGCCCTGGCTCGGCCAGACGCGCACGTCGTCGACAGCACTCAGGGCACGCTCGAGGCGGGCGCGCTCGGCCTTGATCGTCGCGATCGCACCGTCGTAGGCGTCGCGATTCGCCACGACCACGCGGGCCACGGCCTGGCCGATCGCATCCACCGAATACGGCTGACGCACTGCAGCGATGCCGTCGACCACGCCTTCCGGCGCGAGCAGGTACCCGCATCGCACACCCGCGAGCGCGAAGGCCTTCGAGAAGGTGCGCAAAACGACCAGGTTGGCATGGTCGCGCATGAGCTCGATGCACGACGTCCCCTCGTCGGCGAACTCCACGTACGCCTCGTCGACCACGACGATGCCGCGGGCGCGTTCGGCAAGCGACGCCACCCATGCAGGGTCGACCGTGTTGCCCGTCGGGTTGTTCGGCGAAGTGATCATCACGACATCGGCCCGCTCGGCAGCGGATTCGACCGCCGCATAGTCGAGCGAGAAATCGGAGGGGTCGCGCGCAATGGAGAGGACCTCGGTGCCGGTCAGCTTCGCGTACAGCGCGTAGATGCTGAACGTCGGCGGACAGTCGAGCAGCACGCGCCCCGGCCCGCCGAACGCAAGCAGCAGGTCGAAAATCAGCTCGTCGCCGCCGTTGCCCACCACGACCTGGGACCGCTTCACGCCGTGCCATGCCGCGATGTCGTCGCGCAGCCCGTCTGCCAAAGGGTCGGGGTAGCGCTCGAAAGCGACCCCGGCCACGGCCTCGAGTGCCGCGGCTCGCACGCCCTCGGGCATGCCGAAAGGATTTTCGTTCGCGCTGAGCACGATTTCCTGAACGCTCGAGCCGCCAAATCGTCGCGCAGGCGGATACGCGAATCGCCCGCCATGGCGATCACGCCCCTTCCCCGCGCGGCGCGGCGAGGGGTTCAGGCCATGCGATGGCGCCGATATCGCCCAAATCGCATCCATCGAGGCTCGTGCGGCCCGATTCGATCAAAGTGCGGCGCAGACCGACCGACAGCGCATGAGCCCACAGGCCCTCCGCCTGAGCGAGCGTCTGGGCGGCCGGCCCGTCGGAGGCAAGACCCGCCGGCGTATAGGCGACCACGGAGGAGCGCTTCACGAAGTCCTCGACCGAAAGAGGGTTGGAAAAAGCGGCCGTGCCACCCGTGGGCAGCGTATGATTGGGACCCGCCACGTAATCGCCGAGCGGCTCGGAGCTCCAAGGGCCCACGAAGATGGCGCCTGCGTTTTCGATTGAACCGAGCAGCGAAAACGCGTCGGCGCAGTGCAGTTCGAGGTGCTCGGGAGCGATCGTGTTGACCGCGTCGATCGCCGCCTCCATATCGGGCGCGATCACCACGACGCCCTGGTTGTCCAGCGATTCGCGCGTGATCTGCGCGCGGGGGCTCGACGCCAGCAAGAAGCCGATACGCTCCTGGACCCGTTCGGCGAACGCCTCGTCGCAGGTCACGAGGTAGCATGCGGCCAGAGGGTCGTGCTCGGCCTGGGCCATCAGGTCGGCGGCGACCACC
>USLD01000078.1 GCA_900555495.1 uncultured Slackia sp.
GGCCCGGAAGCAACTTCTGGGCCGATCGAGTTTCCGTGGTGGAGATGCTGGGATTCGAACCCACGACCCCCACGTTGCGAACGTGGTGCTCTCCCAGCTGAGCTACATCCCCAGAAATGGACAAGAAAGTATTTTGCGCTTCTACCCCGGAAATGTCAAGCTGCATTCCCAAGTTTTTTCAGTCCACGATGCGCGCTCCGGCCGCCTTCGCATACAAGACGCCGATGCGCATTCGACAAAACCGGCTAGATAAGATCCTCGTCCTCGTCTTCTTCTTCGTCCTCGTCGACGACGTGCAGCGGCGCGGCGTCTCCGTTATCGACGAAAGACCCGAACACAGGCTTGCCCGGTTCGACATCGTAAAGCTCGACCATGCCGGTCAAAACATCGACGTACTGATACGACTGCCTTGCCTTTCGGCCGCGCTTGCGGTCGATTTCGAGAATGAACAGCGAGGGATGAGCCTGCATGAGGACGCCTTCGCATTCGATGACCTTCGAGCGACCCATATTGGCGCGCACCTTAAGGCGCGTATCGATGCGTTCCTGAAGCTCTGCGCGAATATCGTCGACGATGCGCGCCTGCTTTTCGAGTTCCATATATAGTGTTCCTTCAATCGGGTATGCGACTGTGCGAACCGCCATATTAACACGATTTGTCAAGAGGTCATTAATTCTGCAATTTCAAAACACACTTAGCCGCCCCTGTCAACACCGCAGGATGCTTTTCATGCCGAAACAATGCGATATTCGGCGTATGGCGGGCGGCGAACGGCAGCTCGCGCTTTATCGCATCGCTTTCGTGTACGCTGCGCCCAGCGCGATGAATTCCTCGAGCGTAAGGCTTTCGCCGCGGCGGCGCGCATCGATGCCGGCGTCCTCCAGAATGGCAGGGAGCTTCTCTACCGCCCCGTCGCAGCCTTTACGGCCCGAGAAAAACGTCTTCATGGAATTGGCGATCGTCTTTCGCCTCGTGGCGAAGGCGGCATCGGCCATAAGCGATGCCACGGCGGCCTCTTCGGCCGTGATGCCCAAATCGTCGCGGCGGTCGAGCCTGATCACGGCCGACGTAACGCGCGGCGGCGGGAAGAAATTTCCGGGACCCACCTGGAAGCGACCCGTGGGCTTCGCAATCAGGTTGAGCTTCACCGTGTAGGCGCCGTAGTCTTTCGTGCCCATCTTCGCCATCATGCGGTCGGCCACCTCGCTTTGCACCATGACCGTAGCGCACTGCAGGCTCGAAAAACGCTGGAAGAAATCGAGCACGAGGGTCGCCGCCACCGCATAGGGCAGGTTCGCGATGAACTTGTTCGGCGCCGCTCCTTGCGCCGCCGCCTCGCCGAAGGCCTCGTCGAGATCGGCCTGGGAAAGCGTCAGGGCGTCTTTGGAAAGCAGCGCGAAATTGTCGAAATCGGCGCAGGTTTCCGCCAAGACCGCAGGCAGGTCGGTGTCGCGTTCGACGGAAAGCACGCGACCCGCGCGCGCGAGCAGGGCTACCGTGAGCGTGCCGATGCCAGGGCCTACCTCGAGCACGGCGTCGTCGGCGCAGACTTCGGACAACTCGCAGATGCGCGCGATGACCGAGTCGTTGACCAGGAAGTTCTGGCCGAGGGCTTTTTTCGTGGCAAGGCCGTGGCGCTCAAGGACGGCACGCGTGGCCGAAGGGGATGCAAGGTATGAAACGTGAGACATGGGCTCTCTTTCTCGAATGACGCGCTTAGCATACCGGACACATCAGGAAAAACGCGTTTTCTCGGACTCTTCGCGGGGCTGGCCCCAGCCGATGCGGTCGATCACGTCGGCCACGAAAAAGCCCGACGACCCGAACGCCGAGCGCACGATGGCCGTCAGGGCGTCGTAGCCGAACGGGTCGCCGCCCGCGCCGATCACGTGCAGATACGCGGGACGCTTGACCTCGCGCGCGCGATCGAGGCGCGCACCGGGGCCGATCCGCCATTCCCAATACGGCTGCAGACGGTCGAGCACGCATTTGAAACGGCCCGTGGGTCCGCTGAAATACACGGGGCATACCAGGTGCACTTCGTCGGCCGCATCCAAAAGCCCGTAAAGCGCACGCATATCGTCGTCGATCACGCATTCCTTGCGAAGCGTGCCGGGAGCGAACTCCTCGCCGGCACGCGGACGGCAGGCCGCGCAACCCACGCACTCGGCCACGTCGTGCGCAGCCGCATGCCACGTCGTCACGCGGGCGCCTTCGGCACGCAGACGCTGCGCCAGTTCGTCGCTATAGCGCGACGAAACCCCGCGCAGTCGCGCTGCGCCGCAGATCAGAAGCACATGACGATCGGCCGCGTCCTCGGAAGCGACGGCCGCCATCACAGAAGGCCCTCGTCGCCATAGGACGACTGCCATGCCGTGGCATCGCGGTCGAGCAGGCGCAGCGCGTTGTCGTGCAGGGCGGACAGAAACGCCGCACGCCCCTCGCCTGGCTCGATGCCGCGCACTTCGGCCAGATACGCCGCGGTGAACACGGTGAACTCGGGCGCGCACTCCAATCCTCGAAACGGCACGGGCGCCATGTAGGGCGCGTCCGTCTCGGTGAGCAGCCTATTCTCGGGCACGATCTGTGCCGACGCGCGCAGGTCGTCGCTGCGCGAGAACGTGACCGCTCCGCCGAAGGCCACGTAGCAGCCGCGGTCGATCCAACGGGACAGCTCGTCGGGACCCACGCTGCAGCAATGCAGGAGCACGCCCGCCTCGGGCCAGCCCTCCTGCTCGAGGATTTCGAAGCCGTCGTCGTGCGCATCGCGCATATGCAGCACCAAAGGCAGGCCGCATTCGTGCGCCATCTGCACCTGGCGACGGAACACGTGGCGCTGAACATCGCGCGGAGAAAGGTCGTAATGGTAGTCCAGGCCCACTTCGCCGAGCGCGCAGGTGCGCGGGTCGGCGAGCATAGCCCTCAGCGACTCCTCCATTTCGATGCTCCAATGCGACGCATTGTGGGGATGGACGCCCGCGACCACGCGCACGCGCGGAATGGCCACCTCGGCGCAGGGGCAGCGGTTCGAACGCCATTCGTCGGCGCTCATGCCCTCGTGGTCAAGCGGTGCGGCGGCGCGCTCGGAAGCCGACGCGGCGCGCGTGGCCTCGAACACGTCGGGCAGGATGCGCAGCGCCTCTCCGCGCCACCCGTCCAGCATCCGATACGTCGTATCGCCGTCTTCGTAGGCGTCGACGATCGTGCAGATGAAATCGATGCCGTGCACGGCGCAGCGCGCAAGCGAAAGCGGCGCGTCGGAGACGAGCTGCAGATGCGCGTGCGTATCGGCGATCGGCGCTTCGGTCAGCGGATAGGGCGATTCGACATAGCGCCAGCCGGTCTTTTTCTTCTTGCGGAACAGCGCGTCGCGAAACGCGAGGTAGCCCGCGGGGCCTTCGAAGTCGATCGGACCGGCGGCCTGCTGCGATGCCGCCTCCTGCCCTGCGTTCGTTTCCTGAGTCATGCCATCCACCTTCGGGTTCGGTTCGTGTCCTGTGTTTCGAACAGATATATAACGCAAACGGGGCCGCAGGCTTGTGCCCACGGCCCCGTTTCTAGACAACTCTCATGCGAAAGGCGCGAAAAGCGGCGCCTGCGCGATTACAGCTGGATTTCCTTCACGTCGAGACGCGGGAACAGCGGGTCGCCCTTCTCGACCGCGTTGCCTGCGGGCAGCTGGCCCCAGACGCTTGCGGCCTTGATGTCGTCGACCTCTTCGATCGCGCCCAGGCTCAGGCGACGGAACACTTCCGCGGAAGTGTTGGGCATGAACGGCGCGAAGAACAGCGCCAGAATGCGGCACGCCTCGAGCGCGTTGTACAGCACGAACGCCAGCTCGCCCTGGGTCTCCTCGGACTTGGCCAGGTTCCACGGCGCACTTTCCTCGACATAGAGGTTCACGCGGCTTGCGAGCTCCTGCACGGCGGCGGCGGCGTCGGTAAAGTTCACCTCGGTCATGCAGGCGTCGTACTTCTCATACAGGGAGTCGGCGATGTCCTTGAGCGGGTTGGCGGCATCGGCGAACTCGGCCGGCACGGCGGGAACCTTGCCGTCGAAGTACTTGCCCACCATGTTGAACACGCGGCTGCACAGGTTGCCCCAGGTGTTCGCCAGGTCGGCGTTATAGACCTGCGTCATGCGCTCGATGGAGATGTTGCCGTCGGCGCCGAAGCGGACGTCGGACATGAAGTAATAGCGATACGCGTCCACGCCATAGACCTCGACCAGGTCGGCCGGCTTGATGCCGTTGCCCTTGGACTTGGACATCTTCTCGCCGCCCACGAGCAAGAAGCCATGGCCGAACACCGTATTGGCGACGGGCAGACCCGCAGCCATCAGCATGGCGGGCCAGATCACGCAATGGAAGCGCGTGATGTCCTTGCCCACGAAGTGGTACTGCACCGGCCAGCGGCGCTCGAACTCGCCCTCGCGCTCGGGGTCGGCGTAGCCGTTGCCCGTGAAGTACGCCAACAGCGCGTCGGCCCAGACGTAGCACACGTGACCCTCGTCGAAGGGCAGCGGGATGCCCCAGTCGAAGGTGGAGCGGCTGATGGAGAGGTCCTGCAGACCGCCCTTCACGAACGTGACGATTTCGTTCTTGCGCGTATCGGGGCGAATGAAGTCGGGGTGCTCCTCGTAGAACTTCAGCAGCGGCTCCTGGAACTCGGAAAGCTTGAAGAACCAGTTCTCCTCGCCCGAAGCTCGGCGCACGGGACGATGGCAGTCGGGGCACACCAGCTCGCCTTCCTCGTTCTTCTCGAGGTCGCTTTCGGCGTAGTAGGTCTCCTCGTGCACGCAGTACCAGCCCTCGTAGGCGCTCTTGTACAGATAACCCTTCTCATAAAGGTCGTTCCAGAACTTCTGCACGGTGCGCGTCTGGCGATCCTCGGTGGTACGCACGAAATCGGTATAGGTGATGTCGAGCATATCCCACGCCTCTTTGAACGCGGGAACCATGGAATCGCACCATTCCTGCGGCGTCATGCCGTTCTTCTCGCCCGTCTCGGCGACCTTCTGTCCATGCTCGTCGAGGCCGGTGACGAAAGACACGTCGTAGCCGTTCATGCGCTGGTAACGCGCCACGGTATCGGCGGCGATGGTGGTGTAGGCGGTGCCCAGATGCGGCGCGGCGTTCACGTAGTAGATGGGCGTGGTGATCGAATAGGCTGGCTTGGTCATTGGTTTCCTCTCGTGCTCGGGCGACTGATGATGCCGCCTTCGCCGTACTGTGTCGCGATGGGCGCCGGCGCGAGGCCGGATGTCGGCGCACGGCCCGCCGCGACAACGGATGTTCAAACCCGCCCATTGTAGCGCAGTCGGCGCACGCTGCATGGCGCGCTCGAGCGTCTTGGGCCATGCGTTACGCGAAAAACGTACGGTCCGGACGCCCTAGCGCCTGATGCCGCCGCGCAGCTTGGCCTCGCGGACGCGCCAATCGGGCAGAAACGAATCCATGAGCGCCTTGAAACGCGGGCCGTGGCTCGCCTCCAGCAGATGGCACAGTTCGTGCACCACCACGTATTCGAGGCATTCCGGAGGATGCGCGGCCAGCTGCACGTTGATGCAGATGCGGCCCGTCTTCACGTTGCAGCTGCCCCAGCGGCTCACCATGTTGCGATACGCCACTTTTCCAGGCTCGACGCCCATGACGGGCGCCCACCGCTCGACCAACGCGGGCGTGAACGCCGCCACCACGGCGCGCCATTCGGCCAGCTCTTCGGGCGTCGGGGCGCCCGGAGCCTGCGCTGCGCGGGCAATCGCCTCGCGTCGGCGGCTTTCGATCCATCCGGCATGCTCGCGTACGAAGCGCGCGATGGCGGCGTCGGCCATGCGCATCGGCGCCGACACCTCGACGCGGCCGTCGGGCTCTTTCACCCTGATATAGGCGCGCTTCTGCCCCGCCCGCCTCGTCACCGCCACATCCATGCCGTCGACGACCAGCATCGATTGCCTCTTCTGTCGGGAAGTTCCGCCCATATCACCTTCGCTCAGCACGTCAGAAACGAAAAATTGCACATTTTTTGCAGTTGGCGGTCTTTTAGCCGCCGCTCCCGGCGTCAGAAAGGACGTTTTCGGCAAAAAAAGCCCCGAAAACCGCGTTTTCGCGCGCATAGGAAGGATTCAGGCTCCCGAAAAAGACCGCCAACTGCATTTTTCTTGCACATTATCGCCGATTCCTTACGCCGACGTCGCCCTCGAACAGCAACGCGGTCCTCAACGCCTGTTGGCGCGACCTGAACTCGGGCGCAGAGAGCGACAGGCGCACCCCGAGCATCTTGGCAAGAAGAAACGCGACCTTATCGAGCTCGCCGCGATCGAACATCTGCTTGGCCGTCACCGAAACCACCGACACCCCGCGAAACGCGAGGGCGTTGCGCCGCTTCGAGTCGCTCGCGATGCGCTCGCGCTGCGTATGGAACATCGTGCTGTCGTACTCCACGCACAATCCGGCATCGGGCCAGTACAGGTCGCACACGTAATACGGCTTGCCCGAAGCCTTCCAATCGCCGCGACGCATATCGATGCGGTAGTTCATAT
>USLD01000079.1 GCA_900555495.1 uncultured Slackia sp.
ACATCAAGCGGCCGGTCGCCTTGTCCCGCACGATATGCCCGCCCTTGCGATCAGCTGGAGTACGTTTTGCGACCTCGATCATGAATGGCGCACCGGTATTTTCGAAGTGCTGCGCCAGCGTGCGCGAAGGACGTGCGCCGAGATTGTCGGAATTCGAGATGAACAGGTATTTGAAGCCCTTCTCCTCGAGGACGTCCAATAGGCCGGATTCCCACATGGTGGAGAACAGGTCGCCATGGCCTGGCGGGCACCATTCAAGTTCCGGATTTGCCGGGAAGCTGACAGGAAGACCGGTTTCCGCACCGATTTTCGGTTCCTGATGCTGCACGATTTCCAGAGGAATGTCCTCTTGATGGAACTTTTTGTTGGCACGCAGCACCTTCATGGTGTCATTCGACGTGCGGAAGGAGTTCATCAACGTCAATGGCAGTTCCACACCCAGACGAGTGCGTGCAGTCAGCACCTGACCGATGATGATGTCGATGAAGCGCATCTGACGTGCCTTATGGCGACGCACTGGCAGCAAGGACTTGGCGCAATCCAAGCCCATGGACGTGCCGAGGCCACCATTAAGTTTGAGGAACGCGGTTTTGGCAAAAGCATCGACGGCTTTGTCATGGTTGATGGTCTCGTAGACATCATGGAAGCTAGGCACTCCCACCAGAGGCTCAACATCATCCTCACGGATCCATGTGCTTGCTTCCTCACTGCGCCAAACCTCGTACAGTCGTTTGAATTGCGCAATGGCCATATCGGTCATCCCGTTGTCCCGCATCTTTGCGGCGGCATGTTCAAATGCGTCCTCAGTCAATGTCTTTCCCTTTCGTGCGGGCGTCCTGTTCTCATCGTACCTAGGCAATACTACGACAAAATTCCCATGACGGGGGCTTTTGGTGGCAAAAAGGGAAAATTCTTGACAAAAATGACATCCCAAGAACTCTTTTATCATGTTTCGCGAATCGTGCGACACGATGAATTTGAAAAATAGAGCAGGTTGTGCTATGTTTCATGTTCGGTGCTTTTTGCATCGTTCGGACCATAGCGCAGTTTGGTAGCGCACTTGACTGGGGGTCAAGGGGCCGCAGGTTCAAATCCTGTCAACCCGACCAGAATTTACAGACCAGAGCATTCGCTCTGGTCTTTTTCTTTTTCTCGGTCGAATAAGGGCAGCCTTCGCTATGGTGTCGTGCTGCATGAGATTCGGCGTCAATGCGATTCCGGGTTCGTTTCCGATGAAAAACGAGCGGCGCCTTAAGCGACCGCTCGTCGGTTCTAAATCTTCGCTTTGCTTGCGATTCCCGCCAATACGGCGCGGATCGCGCTTTGATTCTGCTTCCGATACGGAATGCCTGCCAGATAAAGCTGCTCGACGTTCAGGTCGCGCAGCTTCTCGTGCGGGGTGGCGTAAGGGTTGCCTGACAAGACGACCATGTCGGCGATTTTGCCGACCTCGAGCGATCCGCGCTCCGATTCGTCGAAGGTGACCCAGCTGCCGTTGTAGGTGCACATCCGCAGCGCCTCCTGGATCGTGATCGACTCGTCGGGATTCGAATGGTTGCATGCGCGATGCATCCACAGAATAGGGTCGGGGTCGGTGCAGGGCGCATCGGATCCCGCGGAAAGCACGATGCCCTTCTTTCGCATGGTCCGCAGCGGATTGAGATGGCGGGCGCGTTCTCCCAGGATGCTTTCCAGGTATGAATCGGGTTCCTGCGGCCAATCGACGAAGGCCGTCTGCATGGGAAGATGGATGCCGTATGCGGCGCAGATGTCCAGTCCTTGTTCCGTGGGAAGGCAGGCGTGGATGATGCCGTGGCGGTGGTCTTTGCGCGGGAAGTCGTCGAGCGCCGCTTTTATGCAGCGCGTTGCTTGGTCGAAGGCGGCGTCGCCGATCGCATGCATTTCGATCTGCAGCCCCGCGCGGTTTGCGGTTTTGCAGAACTCGATGACCGTTTCATCGGAATAGTACAGCACGCCGCGCGCGTCGCTTCTCTCGTACGGTTCGTTGAGCGCGGCATCGGCCGAACCGAAGCACCCGTCGAGCGCGCACGCGAAGCACCCGCCGATGCGGGGAATCTTGCGTTTCTGCGCGACCGACACGTCGAGCGACTGTGGAAACACGCGCACTTGGAATCCAGACTGGGCGCTTTTGCCGACCCATTTCTCAAGCGATATGTCCAAATTGCCTGCGAAACCGACGCCGCTGACGGTGTGGACCATGCCGATGCCCTTTACGGCCAGGCGGTCCATCGCGCGCTGCATGTTGGTTATCAGCTGCGGGATCGAAAGCGAATCGGTGACGTGGTCGGACACGGCGAAAAACGCCTCCTGGTTCATTTCGCCCGAATCGGGGTGATAGCCTCTGAGGTTTTTCACCTTGTCTTCGATTTCGTTCAGGAGCAGCGAATTCACCACGCACGCATGGCCGTCGTATTTGACAAGCATCGCGGGCTTGTCGGGGCATGCTTCGTCAAGCTGGGCGCGTGAAACCAAACGGCCCTCTTCGACGGAGAAAGGAGACGCGCCGAAGGCGATGGCTATCTTATCTGTACACTGTGCGGCGAAGTCATGAAGCATACGGACGATTTGGTCGTTCGAACGGGCGTCCATGACATTGAGTCCGGCGCTGAACGTCGCATAGCTTGCGAAATGCTGATGGGTGTCGACGAAGCTCGGACACAGCGCGCGCCCTTCGAGCTCGACGACGTGCGCCGAAGCGAATTCAGCGGGAGGTTCGTCGCCGACGTAGACGATGACGCCGTCGCGCTCGACAAGATATGAAGCGACGCTGCCGTTTTCGTCGCAGCAGAGTATGGTGCCGTGGAATATCGTTTCGCTCATAGCTTTCGCCTTCGTGTCAGGGCCGGTGATAAGGACAGGTGATAGGGCGGATTCTACCAAAGCGCCCTCACGCGCTTCACGCCAGGCGGAATTGCGGAAGATGCGCGCCTGTAAGCGTTGCGTCGATGCGGGCTCGTCGCCGCGTCATGGATTCCTTCGGCGATTTTACGCTCGGGTCGGGAGCCGTTTCGGCGGGTCGGCGAGCATGTACAATGATTCGTGTTTTGCAACGCGCTTTTATGGAGGCAACCATGGCTCATTCGTCTGCGAAAATCGTTTTCACCAATGCGACCGTGCTCGACGGCATGAGGGACATGCAGCCGCGTCCGCACGCGACCGTCGTCGTTGAAGGCGGCAGGATAGCGCGCATCGTCTACGGCGGCGACGTCGAAGCGGATGCGAGCGCGCGTGTCATCGACCTGGGCGGAGCGTACCTTATGCCAGGCCTCATCAACATGCACGTTCACTTCTGCGGTTCGGGTAAACCCGTCTCGGCAGGCGATGCGGGCTCGCTTATGAAGAAAATAGACAACCCCATCGGCCGTGCCATCTTGCGACGTATTGTCAAGAAGCATGCGCAAACGCAGCTCGCAAGCGGCGTGACTACCGTCCGCGGCGCGGGAGACCCGCTGCTTTCGGATATCGCCGTGCGCGACGCTATCGAATCGGGCCGTTATGCGGGCCCGCGCATCGTCGCGCCCGGTACGGGCGTGACCGTTCCGGGCGGCCATGGTGCGGGCCTTTTCGCCCAGGTCGCCGCATCGCCTCAGGAAGCGGCCGAGCAGGTTCGCGATCTTGCGAAAAACGGCGCCGACGTCATCAAGCTGTTCATTACGGGCGGTGTGTTCGATGCCACCGAGCCGGGAGAGCCCGGCGTGCTGAGGATGCCGCTCGACGTTGCGAAGGAGGCATGCGCGGCCGCCCATGAAGCGGGTCTGCCCGTCATGGCGCATGTCGAGAGCACCGAAGGCGTGCGCGTCGCTCTTCAGGCGGGCGTGGATACCGTGGAGCACGGTGCGCCGATGACGCCCGAGGTCGTCGAACTGTACCGTAGCGGCGCATCTCAGTTGAAAGGCCGCAAACCGTCGGTGACCTGCACGATTTCTCCGGCGTTGCCGTTCGCGCTGCTCGATCCCGCCAAGACGAATTCGACGGAGGTCCAGAAGGTCAACGGCGACATCGTCTGCGCGGGCATCATCGAAAGCGCCCGAACGGCGGTCATGCAAGGCATTCCCGTGGGTCTCGGCACCGACTCGAGCTGCCCCTACGTCACGCATTACGACATGTGGCGCGAGGTGGCTTACTTCGCTGAATACGTGGGCGTGAGCAATGCCTTCGCGCTGCATACCGCCACTCAGGTCAACGCCGACCTGCTCGGCTTGGGGGATGTCACGGGGCGTATCGAAGAGGGCTACGATGCCGATATCCTGGTTACGGACGGCAATCCCTTGGAGGACCTTGCGGCGCTGCGTGCGCCGCGCATGGTGATGGCGCGTGGCGTGCTTGCCGACGGGCTTCGCGTCAAGCATCTGCAGGAGCTGGACGAAGACCTCGACTGGATTATGGCGTGTTCCGCCGAAAGCGTGCACGGCGTTCGCTAGCGTCGGCTGACGAACGGGTCCGATTCCTGCCGACTTGGCGCGAATGCCTTTTCTGCGAGGCTTCGTGCGCGTTTCGTATCGCAAGAATGCGCTATCATAGGGCATCGTTATGCAGAATCGGGTTTTCAGGCCTGGAGATTTCTCATACGTTTGCAAGGGCGATATGCAAATGCTTTGCTCCCGTTCGCTCGAACGGCGAAGGCGATTATCGAAAAGGAGACCGACATGGAAGACTACAAGCGCGAGTTCATCGAGTTCATGGTCGAAAGCGATGTGCTGAAGTTCGGCGACTTCACGCTTAAGAGCGGCCGCAAGTCCCCGTTCTTCATGAATGCCGGCGCTTACGTGACGGGCGAGCAGCTCAAGCGTCTGGGCGAGTACTACGCCCGCGCCATCCACGACAATTTCGGCCTCGACTTCGATGTCGTGTTCGGCCCCGCTTACAAGGGCATTCCGCTGTCCGTGGTCACCGCGATCGCGATGCACGACCTGTACGGCAAAGAGGTGCGCTACTGCTCCGACCGCAAAGAGGTCAAAGACCACGGTGCCGACAAAGGCGGCATGCTGGGCTACGAGCTGAAGGACGGCGACCGCGTCGTCATGGTCGAAGACGTCACCACGTCGGGCAAGTCGATCGACGAAACCTACCCCAAGCTCAAGGCCGCGGCCGACGTCGAGGTGAAGGGCCTCATCGTCAGCCTGAACCGCATGGAGGTCGGCAAGGGCGGCGTCGTGACCGCTCAGCAGGAAGTCCAGGAGAAGTACGGCTTCCCTGTGGCCTCCATCGTCAGCATGGCCGAGGTGGTCGAGCACCTGCACGGCCGCGAGTGCCAGGGTCGCGTCGTCATCGACGACGAGCTCAAGGCAGCCATCGACGCATACTACGAGCAGTACGGCGTCAAATAAGGCAGAACGTTTCCCGTCTCGCCGACCGCCTGCGGATTCTCCTTCGCGAGGGACCGCAGGCGGTTTTGTTTTGAGGGGCGCTGCATGCGGGCCCGACGGCGGCGGGGCGAAGGCGGATATCGTGAAAGGGGATTGCGTCCATGGTGAAGCGACGGGAGTCGCATGCGGCGAAAGAGCGAATCGCTCAGCCGACCGATCTGACGTACGACATCGAGGAGAAGCGCGAGAAGCGTGCGAGCGGAAGGACCATTGCGACGGAGTCGGTCAAGCACGACGTGCGCGACTTCGTCGAGGAGGCGAAGCATGAATTCGGAGCGGTGGCGAGGCCGCGCGACGAGTTCTTTTCGCTGAGCTATTGGCATATCCTGTGGCTGTTCGTGACGGGCGCCGTCGCTGGCCTCATCCTCGAGACGGTCTTCCACGTCATCGTGTACGGCGGCTACGAAAGCCGCGCCGGGCTGGTGTGGGGCCCGTTCTCACCTATCTACGGATTCGGGGCCGTGTTCCTCACGATCGTCCTCAACCGTTTCTGGCATAACCACAACGTGGTCATATTCACGGTAGCCATGATCGTAGGCTCGCTTCTCGAATACGTGACCAGCTGGGGCATGGAGGTGTTTTTCGGGGCTGTGGCCTGGGATTACGAAGGCACTTTCGGCAGCATCAACGGCCGGACGAATTTCGTGTTCGGCGTGATGTGGGGCATGCTCGGCCTGGTATGGGTGCGCACGGCCCTTCCGTTTTTCAAGAAGGCGTTCTCGACGGTGGATGTGGAAACCGTCGCCATGAAGGCCATCGGTATCGTGCTTACGGCGTTTCTCGTGGTCGATGTGGCGTTTACGCTCGGCGCTGTCGGCAGGCAAAGCGAACGCATGGTCGGCATCGAGGCCACGAATGCCATGCAGGTCTTTTTCGACGAGCATTTCCCCGACGAATGGATGAAGCAGCGTTTTCATATGACGGTTTTCGGCCGTCCCCAGTAGCGGATTCGTCCAATGCCGATATGCGATCACGTCGGCCTTGTCGACTTGAGGGCGGCCGATATGTGAAAGCCCCGTTAAATGAACTAGACCCCAGATGTGCAAAGGACCCCTATAGTTGGACAGACAATGAACTGCTCCTGCTATAGGGG
>USLD01000080.1 GCA_900555495.1 uncultured Slackia sp.
CAAGCAGCGCCGCCACTTCGTCGCGCTCGCCGTCGCGGGCGACGCGCATGCGCGCCTCGGACGCTCTCTCGCGCAGGCGTTCGACCAGAGCATCGCGCACGGCGGGCGACGGGGCATGCGGATCGGCGATACGGTGGATGATCGCGCCCAGACGGTCGGGCAAGTTCTTGCCCGACAGCAGCAACTCGTCGTAGGCGTCGTAGTCGAAGGGAACTTCCCCGCTCCCTGACGCGTCGATGAAACAACTCAGGAGCTGATCGGCCGACACGTGGACGACCGAACCCGTACGCTCGAGACGGCATGCGGCGTACTCGAGGCATCCCTCGCCGATGCTCGCCACGCTGCGCGGAATCGACACCGGCGCGGAAAACGAACGGGAGCAGAAACAATGCGCGCCGATCGTATGCAATCCTTCGGACAAAACGAGGCGCTCGGTGCCGCGGCAGGCGTTGTCGCGCTCGATCGTACGCACCGTCGCAGGAAGCGAAAGCGTTGCGGGCGCATACGGCAACGCCCTCACGCCGATACGCACGAGCGGGCGGCCCTGCACTTCGGCGGGAAGGGAAAGGGCACGGCGCACCGGAGGCGCGGGAGCCTTGATGGCCGCGGACGGGGCCAGATCGCCCATGCCCGCATGGCGCACGGCCGCCGCTTCGGCAAAGCGTTTCGAAATGGACTTCGGCGCGGCAGGACCCGCCACCAGGACGGCGCCCTCGTCGTCGAAATCGTAGAAGCATTCGTCGTGTTCGACCACCCGCTCGCTCGCCAAACGCACGCCGCGCGCATGAAGCGGCGCGACCGCAGGGGCCTCGTCGGGAAAGATCCATACGGCGTCGTCCCATTCGCGGGCGGCCACGCGTGCAAGCGACGCGGGCGCATGCACCACGTTGGGTTGCGCGCAGCCGGCGCAGAATGCCGAGCCGCCTATCTCCTCGACGCCCTCGGGCACCGTCATGCGCTCGTCATACGGCGGCGCAGCGAACACCAGGCGCGCTCCCCCGTTGTCGAACAGGCTTCCGTCTCGCGCACTATAGCGCCCGTTGCGCTCGTCGACGGAATAGGCACGGCTTCCCAGGCGGGGCGACACGCCCGCCAAATCGCACGGCTGCTCGCCCATGTGCTCGAGTCCGGCGCCAAGGTGGATGCATCCGGCCGAAACCGCCGAGAACGCCGATGCGTCGATCCGTTTCACGGTATCGGGCACCACCAGCAGCCGCACGCCGACGCCCTGCACGAAGCGGCGCGCGAAGGCTTCGGCGGTCACGCGCACGATCGGAACGCCTTCGACCGAGGCGGGCAGCACCGCCGTCACGTGGTCGGAGCCGAGCGCTTTCGCCAGGCGCTTCAAATCGAAGCCCACCAAGGCGTAGCCGTCGTCCTCGCGACGGACGGCCACGATGTCGCTCAAGTCGGACGCATCGCCGCCGCCCGATACGCGCGGAGCCAAAACGGCGCTGCTTTCGGGACGCGCCAGCTCGCTTCCCGCCATGGCGCGATCGAGCACGGCGTCGAGCTCTTCGCGTTCGATGCCCATGCTGCGCGCGCCCGAGTAGATCAGGCCGATTTCCCGAGCAGGCAGCATCTCGTTGGCAGGGGCGCGACCGTCGGCGCGGGCCGACGAGACCCACTCCTCGTACGGAAGAAGCTGCGGCGACCACACCTCGCCTTCGCGGGCACGCGCCGCATCGCGCACGTCGGCCTCGTCCGCGCGCAGGTGGCGCGGGCGGGCGACCGCGGCGGCGATGAGGTCTTCGACAGCGGTTTCTTCATCTTCGAAAACCAGAAAATCGCACGTCATAGGAGCTCCTTCCCCGAGCAGAATACGGCTTGGCCGCATTGTCGGCGACGGTTGTTTACCGGCGTTTCGCCCCATGCTACACTGCGCCAAGGAGTTAGGGCAAGCACGCCCCGCGACCTTCTGAGAAGCGGACGCGGCGAGCTGCTTTCAGCCCGCAAACGTCTCTCGATGGGAGCGATTATGGCAACCGAAACCGTCGATGCGCTTGCCGTCCAAGCGCTCGACCTCGCCAAAAACGCGCTGCTCGTACGACTGCGTTTCATGAACGCGGCCTTCGCCCGCCTGCGCCCTCTGCCGGTGCCGGGCGCCACGCTTGCGACCGACGGCGCGTACATCCGCTTCGATTCCGCCTCGTTCGCACGAAGCTACGCCGCCGAGCCCGCATTCGCCGCTCATGCGTTCCTGCACATGACGCTGCACAACGTGTTCCTCCATCTGTATACCGACGCGCGCGTCGACGCGCTGCGCTGGGATACCGCCTGCGACATCGCTGTCGAACACGTCATGGCCCAACTGGACATCCCCGCCGCGCGTACCGAAGCCGTGGCACGCCAGCAAGCCACTATCGCTGAGATAGAAGCTAACCTGAATATCATTACAGCCGAAACTATATATAGGTATCTTGTTGATACCGTTACTGATGACGAGCGCGTCGAAGCCATGCGCAAACCGTTCCTCGTCGACGACCATGCGCCTTGGCACGTGATGGCTGCCGAAGAGGCCGAGAAATCGAAGGACCCCGAGAGCGGCCGCGTCGAAGAAAACGACACGAAGCGCACCGACGCCGCCACCGAGGCGGCCCAGGACGGCACCGACGCGGAGCTTCCCCAGGACGCCGACAAGCGCGAGAAGAGCCATTCGTCGCGTCGCGGCCTGAAACAAGAAGACATCGTGCAGAAGGAAGCGCCCGAAAACGCCGCCGAGGCGATCGGCAAGCGCTTCGCCGACACGGTGAACCTCGACCGCTCGCGCGACCAATGGAAAAACGCCGCCTACGAGATGGGCGTGCAGCTGGATACCTATGTGCAGCTCTGGGGCGTCGAGGGGTCCAACCTGTCGATGAACCTGCGGTCCGTCACGCGCGAAAAGCAGGACTACCGCGAGTTCCTGCGCAAGTTCGCGCGCATGGGCGAACATATGCGCATCAACGACGACGAATTCGACTATGTGTACTACTGCTACGGCCTGTCGCGCTACGGCAACCTTCCCCTGATCGAACCCCTCGAGTACAGCGAAGAGAAGCGCGTGCGCGATTTCGTGGTGGCGATCGACACGTCGGCGTCGACGAAAGACGGACTCGTGCGCAAGTTCATCGAGAAGACCTATTCGATTCTGTCCGATGAAACCGGGTTTTTCGCCGATATGAATGTGCTGATCATCCAATGCGATGCCGAAATCGCCGATGTCACGCGCATCGGTTCGTTGTCCGACCTGGAACACTACCTCGACGACCTCGAGATCAAGGGGCTCGGCGGAACCGACTTCCGCCCCGTGTTCTCCTACGTCGATGCCGCCCTCGAACGCGGCGAATTCACCGACCTGGCAGGACTTATCTATTTCACCGACGGACAGGGCACCTACCCCTCGCGCAAGCCCGACTACGAAGCGGCGTTCGTCTTCGTGGACGACGATGCGGGCGTGACCGTGCCCGTCTGGGCCATGAAGGTCGTTCTCGAAGAGAGAGCCATCATCGACGACCCTCTTTAGAAACCGCACATGGCGATGCATACGATCGCCCGCCGACCCGCAGCACCGAAAACCGCATGGGGCCGCATCGCCCACAGAGCGCCCCGGCCTCACGAAGGAGGACCCATGAACATCAGCCAAGCGAAGAAGCAGATCGAACGCTCCATGAGGGCGTATTTCGCCAAAGACGAATTCGGCGATTACCGCCTGCCCGTCAACCGCCAGCGTCCTGTGTTTCTGATCGGCGCCCCCGGCATCGGCAAGACCGCGATCATGGAGCAGATCGCCCAGGAGCTCGAGGTGGGCTTCGTCTCGTATTCCATGACGCATCATACCCGTCAAAGCGCGCTGGGCCTGCCGTTCATCGCGCGCAAGACCTACGGCGGCGTCGAATACGACGTGTCCGAATACACCATGAGCGAAATCATCGCATCGGTCTACGACTCCATGGAGGCCACGGGCAAAAGCGAGGGCATCCTGTTCTTGGACGAAATCAACTGCGTGTCCGAGACGCTGACGCCCGCGATGCTGCAGTTCCTGCAGTACAAGGTATTCGGCCGCCACCGCGTTCCCGACGGCTGGATCGTGGTCACCGCAGGCAACCCGCCCGAATACAACCGCACCGTGCATGATTTCGACATGGCGACCTGGGACCGCCTCAAGCGCATCGACGTCGAGCCCGATTACCAGGCGTGGCGCGACTATGCCGTGCAGACCGGCGTGCACCCCGCCGTGCTCACCTACCTCGACATCGAGCGCGGCAACTTCTACCGCGTCGAGACCACCGTCGACGGCATGTCGTTCGTCACGGCGCGCGTGGGACGACCTGTCCTCGATCATCAAATTGTATGAAGAAGAGGGGCTGCCCGTCGACGACCTGCTCATCGGCCAATATGTGCAAAACCCCGAAGTGGCCAAGCACTTCTCGGTGTATTACGAGCTGTTTTCCAAGTACCGCTCCGATTACCGCATCGACGATATCGTCGACGGCAAGGCCGACGAATCCATTTTCGAGCGCGCACGCGAAGCGGCATTCGACGAGCGCGTCTCGCTTATGGGCCTGATCGTAGACGCGCTGATCGCTCGCGTACGCGAGGCCGCCTGTGAAGAACGCGCGGCAAGCTTCGTGCACGACCAGCTGGCGTCGCTGCGCGACGAACTGGAAACGGCAGGCGTCGTCGATGCCGCCGAGAAGGCGGGCGAATGCGCAGCGGCCATCCGCGCCAAACTCGCCGCAGAAAAGGAAGCCGGGCTGCTCACCGATGAAAAGCGTTTGTCCTACGAACGCGCCGCCACGTTGCTCGAAGACGCGGTGCGTGCGGCAGGCGGCGAGGCGCTGACGTTCGACGACCTTAAAGAGCGCTTCGGTTCGCTGCTCGATGCCCTCGATATCCTCATCGATGCCGCAGCCGCTGCGCTCGACGCCGTGTTCCGCTTCGTCGAAGACGCCTTCGGCGACGGCCAGGAAATGCTGCTGCTGATCACCGACCTGTCGGTCAACCGCCACAGCATGGCCTTCATCAACGATCACGGCTGCGACCGCTACTTCGCGCACAATGAGAAGCTGCTGTTCCACGAGCGCGGCGGCGACCTTGCCGAACGCATCGGCAGGCTGAATCTCGACGAAGAATAGACGCGCGCGTTTCCCTGCATGAGAAAGGCTCCCCATGGGGAGCCTTTCTCATATTCGCGTCGCAAACAGACGTCGAAACGCGGAGATGCCCGCCGAAACGACGGGCATCCGGAGTCACACGCTTGTTATGCGCGGTCGATATTGTAGAACGCGTCCATGCCCGCATAGCGGCCGGACTCGCGCAGCTCCTCCTCGATACGGATGAGCTGATTGTACTTGGCGATGCGGTCGGAACGGCAGGGAGCGCCGGTCTTGATCTGGCCGGCGTTGCAGGCCACGGACAGGTCGGCGATCGTGGTGTCCTCGGATTCGCCGGAACGGTGGCTCATGACGCACGCGTAACCGGCCTGCTTGGCCATCTGGATAGCCTCCATGGCCTCGGTCAGGCTGCCGATCTGGTTCACCTTCACCAGGATGGCGTTGGCGACGCCCAGCTCAATGCCCTTCTTCAGGCGCTCGGAGTTGGTGACGAACAGGTCGTCGCCGACCAGCTGGACCTTGCCGCCCAGCTCCTTCGTCATGTGCTGCCAGCCCTCCCAGTCCTCCTCGTCGAGGCCGTCCTCGATGGAGTAGATGGGATACTTCTCGACCAGCTGCTTCCAGTGCTCGACCAGCTCCTCACTGGTAAAGACCTTGCCGCACTTGGGCAGCTTATACTCGCCCTTCTTGCTGCCCTTCCACTCGCTGGAGGCAGCATCCATGGCCAGCACAAAATCCCTGCCGGGCTGGTAGCCGGCCTTCTCGATGGCCTCAAGGATATACTGAATGGCCTCCTCGTCGCTGGCAAGGTCGGGTGCAAAGCCGCCCTCGTCACCGACGGAGGTGGCCAGACCCTTGGATTTCAGCAGCGCCTGCAGGGCGTGGAACACCTCGGTGCACCAGCGCAGGCCCTCCTTGAAGCTGGGCGCACCGGCGGGCATGATCATGAACTCCTGCACGTCCACGGTGTTGGCCGCGTGCGCGCCGCCGTTCAGGATGTTCATCATCGGCACGGGCAGCTTGTTGTCGGACACGCCGCCCAAGAAGCGGTACAGGGGCACATCCAGCGAGATGGCCGCCGCGCGGGCCGCCGCGATGGAAACCGCCAGAATGGCGTTTGCACCGAGGCTGGACTTATCCTTGGTGCCGTCGGCCTTCAGCATAGCGGCGTCCACGGCGTAGATGTCGGAGGCATCCATGCCGGCGAGAACCTCGTTGATGGTGGTGTTGATGTTCTCAACA
>USLD01000081.1 GCA_900555495.1 uncultured Slackia sp.
GGGGAGTCGCGGCAGATGCGCCGCGGCTCCCCGTCGTTTTAGGTATCGAATAGGATTTCCTAGTCGTAAAGAGCTTCATGAAGCAAGGCGAAGAGGGCTTTGTACGAGTCGTCGCCGCGCTCGAGCGATGAGACTATCGACCCCCAGACAAGGGTGGCGAGCTCGTTTTCGCCCGCTTCATCTCCAAGTACGTCGAGCTTGATGTCCTTGTCATTGCGAATGACGACGGTCAATCCCCTGCGAATATGGACGAACGCCGCTTCTTCGCGGCGACGAATCTCCCGGACGCATTCGGTGTCGAGGGCCATAAGCTTCGTCAGCCAATCTCGGCGGAATACTTCGAGCGTCGCGCGAAGGTCTTCGATAAGGCGCTCGCAGAATGCAACGAAATTCTCGTCCGATGCGGCGATGAACATTTCCTTATGAAGCGATTCCCGCCAGAACATCTCGACTATTTCGGCCACAAGAGCCGATTTCGTGGGGAAGTAGTTATAGATAGATCCCACGCTCACACCGCATGCCGCAGCGACTCCGCGAATGCTGAGGGAAGATGCTTCTTCGGTTCTGAACAGGTCGTATGCTGTTTCCAGAATATGCTGTCTCGATATGACGGCCTTGTTGCCCATGTCGACTTGCCTCCAGGCTCTCTGATTTTCTTGATGAAATGATGAAGCAAGACGCATCCCATTGCAATCAGGTAGGGATCTTATTATTCTGAACAACGTTCATTTATGAACATAGTTCAGAAATACGAAAGAAACGTAGCTGATAACATAAGGAAAGGGATAGTTATGAGTTTCGAATTGATCGCCGCCTCCGTCGCTATCACGTTGGCTCTCGTCTTCTACACCGTCGGCGTTTTCTCTGAACGTCGTGCCAATACGCTGAAATTGAGCCATGTCGTCATGTTCTGGTGCGGCTTGGTGTTCGACACTACGGGAACGACGATCATGACCAATATCGCGCAGACGTCCGGCGCGACCGGGTTCGGCATCCATGCGATTTCCGGCCTCTTGGCCATCGTCCTTATGCTCGTGCATGCGGTTTGGGCTACGGCGACCTATGTTCGTCGCAACGAACGTGCCGAAAAGACCTTCCATAAGTTCAGCACCCTCGTGTGGCTGCTTTGGCTGGTCCCCTATATCATCGGCATGCTGGTCGGTATTCCGATGATCCATCTGCAGACCGTGTGCGCTGTGGGCACTGCTACGATCGTCGTCGCCGCATTCGCTTTCTTCCTGCTGCGCCGCGGCACCGCCAAGCATGCAAGCAAGTAGTTTCCTTCAAGCGCGTTAGATGCCTCTTTCAAGGCGCGGAGCTTCGGCTCTGCGCCTTTTTTGTATCTGCGGATCTCGCGCGGCTCGTCTATGTGACCTGCGTTTGTTCTCGTCCCGTAAAAATATATAAATTGATACCAAACTAATAACATATAAAAACGAGAACGTGGTATGATGGCACCGTGTTTTTCTGGGCCAACGGTGTTTGTATGTGGCCGTGGGCGATCCCATTCGCGGTTCGAATGCGGCGTAGGTCAAGGAAAGCACCGAAGAAAGAAAGCCTTCGGGCCGTCGGAACGCCGCGGCCGCGAAGGAGGCAAAAGGGGATGCGCCTGCGGGCGCGAGAAAAAAAAGAAAAGGGGGTGTGCTATGGAGCTCTTTACCGATGTCGCGCTGCTTTCGCGTATTCAGTTTGCATTGGTGGTCATCTTCCACTTCTGCTTCGTTCCGCTGTCCATCGGTCTCGGCTTGATCATGGCCATCAACGAAACGCGGTACTACAAAACCCGCGACCCGAAAGACGAAGCCGCTACGCGCTTCTGGGTGAAGATTTTCACCACGACGTTCGCCATCGGCGTTGCCACCGGCATCACCATGGAGTTCTCCTTCGGCACCAACTGGGCTGATTACAGCCGTTTCGTAGGCGATATCTTCGGCGCTCCTCTGGCCGCCGAGGCTTTGCTTGCATTCTTCCTCGAGTCGGTCTTCCTGGGCATCGTGCTCTTCGGCCGCGCCAAGGTGAGCCCGAAGTTCTACATGCTTTCTTCTTGGCTGGTTTGGTTCGGCAGCTGCCTTTCCGCACTGTGGATCCTTATCGCCAACTCCTGGATGCAGACTCCCGCCGGCGCCGAGCTCGCCGCCGACGGCAGCAAGGCCGTGATCACCGACTTCTTCGCCGCGGCCTTCAACCCCACCACGCTCCCGCGTTACAGCCACACCGTTTTGGCGCTGCTGGTCCTGGGCGCATTCGTGGCCATTGCGCTGTCTGCTTGGTACATGCATAAGAACAAGCATCAGCACTTCGCCGAGAAGACCATGAAGACCGGCGTCGTGGTTGCCATCGTCGCCACCGGCTGCCTGTTCGTCTCCGCGCATTCTTCCGCCGTCGTGGTTGCCGAAGAGCAGCCCTCCAAAATCGCCATGATGGAAGGCCACTACGAGACCGGCACGCTGCCCCTGTACGCCGTGGGCATCGTCGACGAAGAGAACCAGGAAACCATCGCTCCCTTCGCGCTGCCCGGCTTCACCAGCTGGCTTGCTTCCGGCGACTTCGACAAGGAGTATCCGGGCCTCAAGGACCTGGCCGCCGAGAATCCCGACCTCAAGCTCGATGAGATGCCCGTGAACCTCGTGTTCCAGAGCTATCACCTGATGGTCGCGCTGTTCGGCATGATCGCGCTCGCCATCATCCTGGCCGCTCTTGTCGCCTTCAAGAAGAACGGCAAGCTCGGCTCTAAGAAATGGGTCCAGTGGATCTTGATTCTGTCCCCGCTGTTCCCGTTCCTGGCCATCCAGTCCGGCTGGGTGACTGCTGAAGTCGGCCGCCAGCCTTACGTCGTGTATCCGTCCGTGAGCGGTCCCGACGGCGTCTCGCTGCTGACGAACGAGGCGATTTCTCAGTCCGTTTCGGCCCCCGAGCTTATCATCACTATCCTGCTGTTCCTGGTGGTGTACCTGTTCCTGGCCGTGGCATGGGTTCGTCTGATCGGCCGCTTCATCAAGGAAGGCCCGGTGCTCGCCGAGGCCCACGCCGCCAAGAAGGCCGAAAAGGCCGCCGCGAAGGCTTCCGATAAGGCCGTCGCCGAGGCTGCTGCCGACGACGCTGCCGATAGCAAGAAGAAGGAGGCATAAGTCATGACGACTCTCGGAATTATCTGGTTCTGCCTCATCTTCGTCCTGATTGCCGGCTACTTCATTCTGGACGGCTTCGACCTGGGCGCGGGCGTTCTGAGCCCCTTCGTCGCGAAAAACGACGAAGAGAAGGCCATCGTTCGCCAGAGCATCGGCCCTGTGTGGGACGGTAACGAGGTTTGGCTGCTTACCGCGGGCGGCGCGCTGTTCGCCGCATTCGCGCCGGCGTACGCCACCACGTTCTCAGGTTTTTACCTGGCCATCATCTTGGTTCTCATGGGCCTGATCGTTCGTGCCGCATCCGTCGAATTCGCCGGCCATGACAAGGAATGGTCCAAGATCTGGAATGCGCTGTTCTTCGTCGGTTCGCTTCTGCCCGCGCTTCTGCTGGGCGTTGCGGCGGGCAACGTGTTCGCCGGCATTCCGATGGATGCTAACGGCGACTACGTGGGCGTTCCTCTGCTGGGCCTGGTCACTCCGTTCACGCTGCTCACCGGTCTTCTGGGCCTGAGCCTGTTCATCTGCCAGGGTTCCAGCTGGCTGTCTCTTAAGGCCCCCTTGGACTCCGAGGTGCGTGCTCGCGCCAAGAAGATCCGCAGCATCGCCCTGGTGGCCGCAGGCGTTTTGTTCCTGGTGACTGCGGGCTACGCGCTGTTCATCCTCAAGCCCGAGATGGCTCCCGAGACGTCGATCCTGCGCATGCTCTTCTTCGCGCTGGTGGTTATCGCCTTGGTGGTCGCCATTCTTAAGAGCAGGGATGATTCCGCGGACCTGCCGACCTTCATCGCGTCCTCGGCTGCATGCGCCATGTTGGTTGCTTTGTGGGCGGCTCTTATGTTCCCCAACCTGGTTGTTGCGGGCGCCGGCGATCCGCTGAGCATTTTCGCCACCGCCGCATCGGGCGAGAGCATCACCATCGCCACCGCCGCGTCGACCGACCTTGCTTTGGCTTGGATGCTGGGTATCACCTGCGTCGGCCTGCCTCTGGTGCTTGCGTACCACTTCATGATCTACCGCACCTTCCGCGGCCGCGTGGATACGAAGGACCTGCATTACTAAGGCGTTCGGATATCTTTTAGCAAGTGTGCGACAGCGTTTGAACCGAATGTCCTGACATATGGTTTCGAAGCCGGACCCGAACCGATCGGGTCCGGCTTTTTGTTTGGGGCGACGCGGGTTGCGGAATCGTTTCTCAGGCGATCCCGCATGGGACGACCGATACCGCTCGTGGGTCTTGGGCGACCGTATGGCAGAGTGCTGAACCGTCGTAGGAATAGCCTTATGACCAGGTATGTTGTAAAATGGCACCGACTGGAAACATAAGGTTTTCCGGTCGGTACAGGAAGGAGCCTGGCCATGAAATCGCACGGAAGAATGTTCTCGTTGTTGATTGCAGGGTCGCTTGCCCTGTGCGCCCCTCTGGTGGCGTATGCCGATGAGGTGGCATCGGAGGGAGGTGTCCCCTCGGCTCAGTCCGAGGTAACTACAGCCAAAGCTGCAGTTACCACGATCGCTGATTTGAAGTCCGCTCTTGAAGCCGGCGGAGAAGTGACGCTCGGCAGCAGTATCGAATACGCGGATAAGGTCGATATCGTCATTACCAAGCCTGTGACGCTTGATTTGAACGGCTTCACGGTTACGGAAACCTACGCCGAAATCAATCATTTCATGATGGTCATCAGAGACGGCGGATCGCTTACCTTGAAAGATTCGAGCCCCGAGCAGACGGGAGCCCTTATCGCGCAGGATGCGAGTTACGGATACGGTATCCAGTTGTTCAGCGATTCGTCGTTCATCATGGAGTCTGGATCCATTCAGACGACGCAGGAAAGCATCGATATCTATACGATTACGGAAAATGTCTCTATAGCCATTAAGGGCGGCAGTATTACGTCGTCCGCCGATAGCGTGCTCGGCATTCGTGGGGATGAGAATATCAAGGTTGATATAACCGGCGGAAAAATGAGGTCGGAAGGATTTTTCGGCGCTTTCGTTGCCGGCGGTGCTCAGGACGCCATTTCGATCTGCATGATGGGCGGCACTTACGAGAAAGTCGGATTCGGCGCTGCTTTCCAAGTTTCTAAAGGCGCCAATATAATTATTGGCGGCGATGCTTCCATTGTTTCTGAAACGGGGCCAGCGACGATTGTCCTGGAGTCCGATGGTGCGCATTCTAACTTGAGCATAATTGGCGGAGAGGTTGCGAATAAAGAAAGCTACGCTGTTTCCGCCGTTAATGACTCGTCGTTCGACATGACTGGCGGCACGGTGTCCTCTGGTCGTATAGAGGCTATCAGGGCGTCCAATTCGTCCCAGGTCTCCGTATCGGGCGGGTCGGTTCTTGCGGGCGGATCGCACGATCCGTTCGAGAAGGACCCTGGTGCAACGGTGACCGTAAGCGGCGGCACGTATTCGAAGCCGCTCGATGAGAGCCTGCTTGATGGGTCGGTCAAGGCGGGTGTCCCGAACGATGACGGCTACGCGTATTACACCGATATCGAAGAGGCCCTTGAAAATGCCGGATCTGAGGGGACCGTCGATATGATTGGCGGCGATCCCCAAGCGCCGCAGTATAAGGTTACGTTGAATTTCAAAGATGCTTCCGGCGCTGATGTCATGAAGGTCTATATGAGGGGATCTTCCATTGAGCTTCCGGTATTGGAGAATGACGGCTGGTATAGGTTCGATGGTTGGCAGACCGAGGCTGGCGACAGGGTCGAAAGCCCTTATAAGCCAGCGGCCGACGTCACGCTTGTTCCTCGCTGGACGTATAATCCGCCCGCGCCTTCATACCCTTCGTATGATGTGACGATTCCCGCGTTCGATGGCGGCGCGATCGTCGCCACTCCTGCGAAGGCCGAGGCCGGCGACACGGTCAAGCTTGTCGTCAAGCCCGACGCGGGCAAGAAGCTCGTTTCGATCGCCGTCCTCGACTCCGAGGGGCGCGCGGTCGAGCTGACCGAGGCGGCCGACGGCTCCTACACGTTCGAGATGCCCGAGGGCGGCGTGTCCATCGAGGCCGCGTTCGCTTGCGACGGCGGCGCCCTGTGCCCCCTTCATGCATTCTCCGACTTCGACCCAGACGCCTGGTACCATGAGGCGCTCGACTGGGCCGTGGCCGACGGCATCGTGCGCGGCATCGAGGGCACCGACCTGGTGATGCCGCACGGCGTGACCACGCGCGCGCAGGTCGTCACCATGCTGGCCCGC
>USLD01000082.1 GCA_900555495.1 uncultured Slackia sp.
TCGGATCGGGCTTAGGCTCGGGGTCGGGGCTGACAGGCGGCTTTGCGGTGCCGTCGCTTCCGCTCGAGCTTCCCGTGTTTCCAGTCGTATTGCCCGAGGCGTTCGGCGATTTGTCGGACGCGTCCTTCTCGGAGTCGGACTCATCCGACGAAGATTCGTCCTCGTCCTCGTCTTCATCGGATTTCGACCCATACGAACCTTTGTAGGAACTGTCGTAGTTCGGCGTGGGCGCCTTGGCGAATTCCTTGATCGGGGAATCGGCGAGGCATTTCGTCATAAGGCTCTTCCAGATCAGCTGATTCCAGGGGCTCGTGCTCAGCTCGGCTTGATTGGATCGGTCCCCTGTCCATACAGCGCAGGAAAGCTGCGGGGTGTAGCCGACGAACCACAGGTCGTGCCAATCGTCGGTCGTTCCGGTTTTGCCCGCGGCGACCTGACCCGATGCCAGCATGGCGTCGCCCGCCGTTCCCATGGGCTTGGTGATGACGCCCTGGAGTACCTGCGTGACGGCGTAAGCGACGGAGGAGTCGAGGGCTTGCGTGCCCTTCGAACCCGCGCTTTTGTCGACGATGGTTTCGCCGTCACGGTCGATGATCTTGACAACGGGCGTGGGCTCGCGATAGACGCCTCCGTTTGCGAACGTGGCGTATGCGGCCGCCATTTCCGTGGTGTTGGCGTTCTCGACGCCGAGCGTGGTGGTGGGCACGTTCTGCTTCAGGTTCGCCTTGTTCAGTCCGAGGCGGGCCGCCATTTCGTTGATCGACTGGGGCGTGACGCCGCTTTTCTCCGAATCGGTGAACGACAGGCGCACGAATCCCGTGTTCGACGAGACGGCGGTCATGTCGGCGATCGAAAGCGTGCCGTAGTCGGCTTTGCCGTAATTATAGATGGAGTGCGACGAACCGCCTCCGCTTTCGACCTTCACGGGACCGTCGCAGTTCATGTTCGTGGAGGGGCTGATGCCCTTCTCGATGGCGTCGGCAAGGGTGAACGCTTTGAACGTGGAGCCGACGGGCCTGCCGTTGGAGCTGGTCGCGATGTTGAACTGATCGCCGTTCCAGTAGTCCTTGCCGCCGATCATGGCCTTGACGAAGCCCGTTGAGGGATCGATCAGGGTCAGGGCGAACTCTTGCCTTTTGTCGGCGAGGCGGCCTTTTTCGTATTGTTCGTTCACGGCCTCTTCGGCGTACTGCTGCATTTTCGGGTCGAGGCTCGTGACGATCGTGTAGCCGCCCTTGAACAGCTTGTCGGTGGTGAAGTCGTACGGATTGTCTTGCGCAAGCAGCAGGTCGCGTACCCAGGTGGTGAACCAGGGATACAGATTGATGCCGTTCTGGCCGTCTTCTGCCTTGACGTTGAGGTTGAGGTCTTCGGCTTTCGCCGCGTTGTATTCGTCCTGCGTGATGACCCCATTGGTGAGCATGCGGGAAAGCACGACGTTACGTCGCTCCATCGCCGCTTCGGGGTTGATGGTCGGGTTGTACATCGTAGGGGAGTTGGGAATGCCGATCAGCGTGGCGGCTTGTGCGATGGTCAGGTTGTCGGCGTTGACGGAGTAGTAGTGGTCGGCCGCAGCCTGGATGCCGTAGCAGCCGTCGCCGTAGTTGATGGTGTTGAGATACATCATCAAGATCTCGTCTTTGGTGAATATCTTCTCGAGGTCGACGGCAAGATCCATCTCGCGCACCTTGCGCTTCAGGGAAATGTCGGTCATTTCGTCGGCGATCAGGGTGTTGCGCACGTACTGCTGGGTAATCGTGGAGGCGCCCTCTTGACCGCCTGCGAGGTTGACGGCAAGCGCGCGCACGATGCCCTGGAGGTCGACTCCGTTATGCTGATAGAATCGGACGTCCTCGGTCGCGACGGTGCCCTCGAGGACGTATCTGCTTACCTGGTCGATTTCGACCGGCTCGCGTTTTTCGAGGTACAGCTCCGCCAAAACGGTGCCCGTGCCGCTCGCTTCGTCGTAGTCGTTCGCATAGATGGTGGATTTCTCAGCGAGGTTGTACGCGTCGGTATCGCGTACGTCGGGAAGGTCCTTGCACCATTCGTCGACGAGCGCCATTCCGCCCTGGTAGCAACCGAATAAGGCCGCTCCGATACCTACCGTGACGATAAGTACGGTCCACAGCCCAGCGTGTGCGCGCGATTCGCGCTGTTTTCTCCGTGGTTTCATGGAGGATACGATACCCGAAAGCGGTATCATTCGCAAAGTTGCTCGATAACGATAAGGATATTTTCCATGACGAACCCATACCGTAACCTGGAATTGCTCGCGCCTGCAGGCAACATGACGTGTCTGCATGCCGCGGTCCAGGCCGGCGCCGACGCCGTGTACCTCGGATGCGAGGACTTCAATGCCCGCCGTGGCGCCGACAATTTCGCGCTCGACAATCTCGCGCAGGCGTGCGATTACGCTCATCTGCGCGGCGTCAGCATTTATATGACGGTCAATATCGCCGTCATAGCCGACGAAGGCTCCAAGGCCCTCGAACTCGTGCGCCAGGCTTGGCGTCGCGGTGTCGACGCTTTCATCATTCAAGACATCGGCCTCGCCCGCGAAGTGCGCAGGGTGCTTCCTGAGGCGAAAGTCCATATTTCGACGCAGATGAACACCCACGGCGTCGACGGCGTCAAGGCCGTCGCGGCGTTGGGCGCATCGCGTGTCACGTTCGCTCGCGAGCTGACTCTGCTCGAAATCGCCGAAGCGAGCGCCGCGGCCCACGAGTACGGCATGACCGCCGAATGCTTCGGCCACGGCGCGCTGTGCATCTGCTATTCGGGCCAGTGCTTCATGAGCTCGCTTATCGGCGGGCGTTCTGCGAACAGGGGCATGTGCGCGCAGGCGTGCAGGCTTCCGTATTCGCTGCATAACGCCGCCGTGCGCAACGCGCTGCCTTCTCCGGGCGAGCACCTGCTTTCTCCGAAAGACCTGTGCTCGATCGACACGCTGATCGAACTCGGCGCCACCGGCGTCGACAGCGTGAAGATCGAGGGCCGCCTGCGCACGCCCGAGTACGCGGCGGCAGTCGTCACAGCCTGCCGCGCGGTCTGCGCGGGCCAGCCCTACGACGAAAAGCTCGTGCGGGACATCTTCTCGCGCTCGGGCTTCACCGACGGCTACCTGACGAACCGCAACGACGGCAAGATGTTCGGCGTGCGCACCGAGGCCGATGCCGCGGCGACCCGCGCTGCCACGCCCAAGGCACGCGAGCTGTTCCGCCGCGAGCTGCAGCGCGTGCCCGTACACTATGAATTGAGCGGCGGCGTGGAGGACGTGCAGATCTGGGACTGCGATCTGGCGAACTCGCTGTCCGGCATCGAGATCAAGGCCACGCCCAAGCGCGGCGGCTATGTGCGCGGCGTGACCGTGCGGGACTGCATCACGCCTCGCGTCATGCTGCACAGCGTACCGTACAATGACGACGGTGTGCCCGCCGGTGCCCCGCCGAAGCTCGAGCACTGCTTCTTTGAGCGGCTTACCCTGACCGCCGAGGTGCTGGACCATGACCGCAGCCGACACGATGCCGCCCCGATCGAGATTGCGGGCTTTGACAAGCCGGGCTATGAGGTCGAGGACATTGTCTTTAAGGATATTACCATCACCAAGCCGTCCGTCGCCCTGCCGCTGGGGCTGTGCAGGGGTGTGACGCTGAGCAATCTTGCGTGTGTGAAGGAATAAGCCTAAAGCCTCCCTTTGACAAGGAAGGCCCTTCTCCCCACTTTATGAACAAATCTTAAAACTTCCTTACACCCTCTTGCACCGCGGTGCAGGAGGGTGTATTATTATCATGTTTTAATAATTAACATAAGCCAACTATTAACAGGAGGTGTTCACCAATGGGCACTGAAGCCCCTTATCTGAGCGGGATGTTCCGCTTTGTGGCGCGGCTGCACACGCTGTCCAAGCGCGGGATGCGCATGGCACTGGCCGGGCAGCCCAAATGCCGCTATGGCATGCTGCAAAGTCTGTACAATCTCATTGAGCAGCACGGCCTCGACGGCGCGATCTATGTCTCAGACATTGCGCGGCAGATGCACCAGCCTATGCCGGCGATTTCCCGCGGGCTGCGTCAGATGGAGCAGGACGGCCACATCGTCCGCGAGACAGACCCCAAGGACCGCCGCAAGACGCTGGTGCGCATCACCCCGGCAGGGGAGCGCGCCCGCAAAGCCAATGAGCAGGCCATGAACGACTACTTTGCCCGCATCATGGCGCGGCTGACCCCGGAGCAGCTGGCGCAGGCCAACGCCGTAAAGGACGCTCTGCTCGCCGCCATCGAGGCCGAGAACGCCGCCATGAAAACCGATTTGAAAGGAGAACCCCCGCATGACGAAATTTTTTAAGCAGCTGGGGCGGCACTGGGCGGCCTGCCTGACCGTCGTTGCGCTGCTCATCGTGCAGGCATACTGCGATTTAAGCCTGCCCGACTACACAAGCAAAATTGTGGACACCGGCATCCAGCAGGGCGGCATTGAAAGCCCCGTGCCCGACACCGTCCGCAGCACAACGCTGCAGGCGCTCGAGCTGCTCATGTCCGAGGATGACGCCGCACTGGCGGACGAAGCCTACTCCGACCCCGACGCGGACGGTGTGCGCACACTGAACCCGGACGCGGACACCGCCGCGCTGGAAAATGCGTTCACAACGCCGGACGTTGTGCTGTACATGGCCGCGGCGAAGAATGCCGCCACTGCCGCCGGTACCACCGACACCGTGGTCCCCACGGCCTATGACCTCGACGCCGTCGCCACGCAGTTGGCCGCCGCGTCCCAGGCCCCCGGCGCACGGGAAATGCTGCAGAGCCAGCTGACGGACGGTCTCGCCCAGCTGGACGAGACCGTCGCCGACAGCCTGTCCAGCCAGGCCATGCTGCTCGTCGCGCTGGAATATGACGCTCAGGGCATTGCCCATGACGTGCAAATGTCCTATCTGCTGCGCACGGGCGGCCAGATGCTGGCTTTAACGCTGCTCATGGTTGCCGTGGCCGTCGCCGTAGGCTTTATCGCGTCCCGCGTCTCCGCCGCCATTGGCCGTGACCTGCGCCGCGACGTGTTCAGGACCGTCGTCGGCTACTCCAACGCCGAAATCGAAAAATTTTCCACTGCTTCGCTGATTACCCGCACCACGAACGACATCCAGCAGGTGCAGTTCGTCTGCGTGATCCTGCTGCGCATGGTAGCCTACGCGCCCATTTTGGGCATTGGCGGCATTATGCACGTTGCCAGCGGCAACACGGGGCTGGAATGGATCATCTTTGTGGCCGTGGCCGCACTGCTGGCGCTCATCGCCGTTTTGATGAACGTAGCCATGCCGAAATTCAAGCAGATGCAAGTTTTGGTGGACCGGCTGAACCTTGTCAGCCGCGAAATCCTGACCGGCATTATGCCCATCCGCGCGTTCAGCCGCGAGGAATTTGAGGAAAAGCGCTTTGACAGGGCCAACACCGACCTGATGAAGACCCAGCTGTTCACCAACCGCACGATGGTCGCCATGATGCCGTTTATGACACTCATCATGAACGGCACAAGCCTGCTCATCGTCTGGTTCGGCGGCAGGGCGATGGATCTGGGCAGCATGCAGGTGGGTGAGATGATCGCGTTCATCACCTACACGATGCAGATCGTCATGTCGTTCCTCATGCTCTCGATGGTCGCCGTCATGCTGCCCCGCGCCGGTGTGGCTGCGGACCGCATTGACGAGGTCATCAAGACCCCCTCGACCATCCATGACCCCGCTGCGCCCAAGGCACTGCCCGCAGACGGCACCCACGGCGTTGTGGCGTTCCATGACGTCAGCTTCCGCTATCCCGGCTCTGACGAGGACGCGCTCGAGCACATCAGCTTCACGGCCAGACCCGGCGAGACAACGGCCATCATCGGCTCCACGGGCTGCGGCAAATCTACGCTGCTCAACCTGATCCCGCGCTTCTACGATGTGACCGAGGGCAGCGTGACGATTGACGGCGTTGACGTGCGCGACATGACCCAGGCACAGCTGCACGACGAGCTGGGCTATGTACCGCAGAAGGGCGTGCTGTTCAGCGGCACAATCACATCCAACCTGAAGTTCGGCGGCGACCACATCACCGACGCCGACGCAGAGCAGGCCGCCGAGATTGCCCAGGCCACGGAGTTCATCTCCGCCAAGCCCGAGGGCTTCGACAGCCCGATTGCCCAGGGTGGCAGCAACGTCTCCGGCGGGCAGAAG
>USLD01000083.1 GCA_900555495.1 uncultured Slackia sp.
CGTCTATTCATTACGGATGGTGGGCCTGACAAGACTCGAACTTGTGACCTCACGCTTATCAGGCGTGCGCTCTAACCACCTGAGCTACAGGCCCGCAACGAAAGTGCTTCGCTATAATAAAACAGACTTGCGCAGTTTGGCAAGAACAATTTTAAATTTTTTTTCAAATTCGCTCGAAGCATCTCTTGACCTGGTGAAACTTCGAGCAGCGAATCGAATGCCTCATTCGAGGCGCCGCCTTTCTCGTCACAAAGGGTCGTCCGAGCCCTTCATAACATGCAGAAGGCCGGCCCTGGGAACCCCAGAACCGGCCTCGGAAAAAGCCCGATCCGCAGATCGACGCCACGACGGCGGTCACGAAACGGGATTAGTCCCTTTCGGCGGCCGACAGCTCGTCGTCATCGTCGACGGCGGCATCCGACGCCACGTCGATCAACGACGCCTGGTTGGGGTCGCCCTCGGCGGGCTCGGCGGCCTTCTTCTGGCGACGCTTCGTCGAATCGGTGGCGATAGCCACGGCGGTCACTTTGTCATCGTCGGCAACGTTCATGACACGCACGCCCTGGGTCGAGCGGCCGAGCTGGCTCACATCCTCGACGGGCGTGCGAATCACGACGCCTTCCTCGGAGATGATCATGAGCTCGCTCGAGGGCTTCACGACCTTCATGGCCGTCAGCAAGCCCTTCTTGGCGGTCATCGTGATGGTGAAGACGCCCTGGCCTCCGCGATGGTGCTCAGGGTACTCGCCGACCGGCGTCCTCTTGCCATAACCCTTCTCGGTGATGACGAACAGCTCCGTGTCGGGCTTGGCCACTTCCATGCCCAAGACCTTCACGCCCGCAGGCACCGTCATGCCGCGCACACCCATGGTGTCGCGACCCATGGCGCGGGCCTCGGACTCGTCCCACATGATGGCTTTGCCGGCGCTCGACACCATCATGACCTTCTCGCCCTGTTTCACGCGGCGCACGGCGATCAGGCTGTCGCCGTCCTTCAGGTTGATGGCGATCAGACCGTCGCGGCGCGTGCGGTCGTACAGGCTCATGGAAGTCTTTTTCACCATGCCCTGCTCGGTGCCGAACATGAGGAACTCGTCCTCGGGGAAGTCCTTCGTGGCGATGATGGCCGAAATGGTCTCGCCCTTGGAAAGCGGCAGCAGGTTCACGATGGCCGTGCCGCGCGCGTGGCGACTTGCCTCGGGAAGCTCGTAGACCTTCAGGCGATACACCTTGCCGGCCGTGGAGAAGAACAGCATGTAGCTATGCGTCGACGCCACGAACAGATGCTCGACGAAGTCGTTGTCCTTGAGGTTGACGCCCTGCATGCCCTTGCCGCCGCGCTTCTGCTGGCGGTACGTAGCGACAGGGAGGCGCTTGACGTAGCCGGCCTTGGTCACCGTGACGACCATGTCCTCTTCCGCGATCAGGTCCTCGACGTCGAGCTCTTTCGCCTCGGCGGCAAGACGGGTGCGGCGCGGGGTGTTGAACTTGTTCTTGACCTCCTGCAGCTCCTCCTTGATGACCTGACGCACGAGCGTCTCGTCAGACAGGATCTGCTTGTAGTAGGCGATCTTCTCACGCAGCTCGTTCAACTCGCCCTCGAGCTTGTGGCGCTCCAGACCGGTCAGACGGCGCAGGCGCATCTCGAGAATCGCGGCGGTCTGGGCCTCGGACAGCGAGAAGCGCTCCATCAGCTTCGCGGACGCCTCTTTATCGGTCTGAGACCCGCGAATGATGGCGATGACCTCGTCGATGTGGTCGAGCGCGACAAGCAGGCCCTCCAAGATATGGGCGCGTTCTTCGGCCTTGCGCAAATCGAAGCGCGTACGGCGGACGATGACGTCTTCCTGGTGCTTGATGTAGTGGAACAGCATCTCCTTGAGCGAAAGCGTGTGGGGCACGCCGTCGACCAGTGCGAGCATGTTCACGCCCCAGCCGACCTGCAGCTGGGTGTGCTTGTACAGCTTGTTGAGCACAACCTGGGGAATGGCGTTCTGCTTCAGCTCGATGATGATGTCGACCGGGCTGTTGCGGTCGGCGCCGTCGTGCACGTTCGAGATCTCGGGGAGTTTCTTCTCGCGAATGAGCTCGCCCAGCTTGGTCATCAGGTTGGTGCGGTTCACCTGATAGGGGATCTCGGTGATGACGATGGAGCTCTTGCCGTTCTTGCCCTCGACGATCTTGTGCTTGGCGCGGATCGTCAGGCTGCCGCGGCCGGTCTCGTATGCGTCGATGATGCCCTTGCGGCCCATGATGATGCCGCCGGTAGGGAAGTCGGGGCCGGGGAGCACCTTCATGAGCTCCTCGGTGGTGACGTCCGGGTTGTCGAGCATCATGCACGTGGCGTCGATCGTCTCGCCCAGATTATGGGGCGGGATGTTCGTCGCCATGCCGACGGCGATGCCGTTGCTGCCGTTGACGAGCAGGTTCGGGAAGCGCGCGGGAAGCACCTCGGGCTCCTGCAGGCTCTCATCGTAGTTCGGGCGCCAATCGACCGTTTCCTTCTCGAGGTCGCGCAGGAGCTCCATTGCGGGCTTCGCCAGACGGGCCTCGGTGTAACGCATTGCGGCTGCGGAGTCGCCGTCGATGCTGCCGAAGTTGCCGTGGCCGTCGACCAGGGGATCGCGCATGGAGAAGTCCTGGGCCAGACGGACCATGGTGTTGTACACGGCGAAGTCGCCATGCGGATGGTATTTACCGATAACGTCGCCGACCGTACGCGCAGACTTGCTGTGCGGGCGAGAAGGCGTGATGCCGCTATCGTGCATTGCGTACAGGATGCGGCGGTGTACGGGCTTGAGGCCGTCGCGCACGTCAGGAAGGGCGCGCGACATGATGACGCTCATCGAATACTCGAGAAACGACGTGCGCATCTCCTTGCCAAGCTCGGCGGATTTGATTCCGGAAGCTCCGGAATCGATATCGTCGAAGTTCTGTTCAGCCACGATTCTTCCTCCAAAGTAGAAGCCGTAGGTTCGTTAATCAAAAACGCGAAACATGCGATGTTTCACGTGAAACAAGCGCTTGTCGAAACACTGCGGAAAGGGCAGGGCGGGCGCGGTCGACGCCCGAAACGCCGACACGACGCCCCGCCCGGCGGGATTAGATGTCCAGGAAGCGCACGTCGCGAGCGTGCTTCTGGATGAATTCCTTACGCGGCTCGACCTGGTCGCCCATGAGCTCGGACACGGCCAACTCCGCGGCGGCGGCGTCTTCGATGCTCACCTGCAGAAGCGTGCGGCTCTCGGGGTCCATGGTGGTTTCCCACAGCTGCTCGGGGTCCATCTCGCCCAGACCTTTGTAGCGCTGCATGTCGTATTTCTCGGCTTCCGCGCCGAGCTCCTCCATGAGCTGGTCTTTCGCCTCGTCGTTGAAGAGGTACTTCAAGATCTTGCCCGTTTTCGAATTCTTCTTCTTCAGACCGTACAGCGGCGGCTGCGCGATATAGATGTAGCCGCGGTTGATCAGGTCCGGCATGTAGCGGTAGAAGAACGTCAGCAGCAGGCAGCGGATGTGCGCGCCGTCGACGTCGGCATCGGTCATGATGATGATGCGGTGGTAGCGCGCAGCGTCGCCGTTGTAGTCGTCGCCGATGTTCGTGCCGACCGCCGTGATCAGGCTCGAAATGGTGTCGCTCGACAGGGCACGGTTGAGGCCGGCGCGTTCGACGTTGAGGATCTTGCCGCGCAGCGGCAGGATGGCCTGGTACTTACGATCGCGCGCCTGCTTCGCGGAGCCGCCTGCCGAGTCGCCCTCGACGATGAAGATTTCGGAGAGCGACGGATCTTTGCTGGAGCAGTCGGCCAGCTTGCCCGGCATGCTGAAGCTGTCGAGCACGCCCTTGCGGCGAGTCATCTCGCGAGCCTTGCGCGCAGCCTCACGCGCCTTGAGCGCCTGTGTCGCCTTGCCGATGATGCGCTTGGCGGGGGCGGGGTTTTCTTCCAGGAACTCCGCGAGGCCCTTGGTCACCGCGCCCTGCACCAGACCGCGAATCTCGGTGTTGCCGAGCTTGGTCTTGGTCTGACCCTCGAACTGGGGATCGTGCAGCTTCACGCTCACGACAGCGGCCAAGCCCTCGCGCGTATCGTCGCCCGAAAGGTTGTTGTCCTTTTCCTTCAAGATACCGTGCGAACGCGCGTAATCGTTGATGGTGCGCGTCAGAGCATTCTTGAAACCGTCGAGATGCGTACCGCCCTCGTGCGTATTGATGTTGTTGGCGAAGGCAAGCACGCCGCTCGACGAGTAGCTGCTCGACCACTGCATGGCCACCTCGACCGTGCCGTCATCGCTTTCGGCTTCGAAGTAGATCGGCTTATTGAGCGTCTCTTTGCCCTCGTTGAGATATTTCACGAAGTCGACGATGCCGCCGGCGTACTGGAAGGTGTCGCTTTTCGGCTTGCCGTCGGCGTCGAGCACGCGCTCGTCGGTCAGCTCGATACGAAGGCCCTTGTTCAAAAACGCCATTTCGCGGAAACGGGTGGCAAGGGTGTCGTAATCGTAGACCAGCGTCTCGGTGAACACCTCGGGGTCAGGCCAGAACGTCGTCTTGGTGCCCGTACCCTCCGCGTCGCCGATACGGTGAAGCTTCTCGACCGTCTTACCGCGCTCGAACGCGATGGCGTACACGCCGCCGTCTCGCTTGACCTCGACCTCGAGGCGCGTCGAAAGCGCGTTGACGCAGGATACGCCGACGCCATGCAGGCCGCCCGACACCTTGTAGCCTTCGCCGCCGAATTTACCGCCGGCATGAAGGATCGTCAGAACGACCTCGACCGTGGGGATCTTCTCTTTCGGGTGCTTGTCGATAGGGATACCGCGGCCGTTGTCGACGACCGTGATGGAATTGTCTTCATGGATGGCCACGTCGATCTTCGTGCAGTAGCCGGCCAAAGCCTCGTCGACCGAGTTGTCGACGACCTCGTAGACCAGATGATGCAGACCGCGCGGACCGGTGGAACCGATGTACATACCGGGGCGCTTGCGGACCGCTTCGAGGCCCTCGAGCACCTGGATGTCCGAGCCATCGTAATGGCCGGGATTCTTCTGTGCCACGTGCCTACTCCTTTTCAAGTTCGTCTGATGGGTTGACACGCTGCCGGAAGCGAGCGGCGCCGAAGACCAGGATGCATCCAGGCGATCCTGGCAATCCGCGCGAACCGATCGCCCGGCCTCGCGCGAAAGAGGAGGCCGAAGCGTCGCCAAATCGTTTGAAGCTGGGATGAAATGACTTTCCGACAACCTGTTCATAGTATCACAAAAGGGCGTTTGATACGCCCTTCGAACGTGCCGTTAGCGATGCTTCATACCGCCTACAAGAGGGGTTTATCGCGTTTTTCCTTTTCCATCCCCGATTTTAACTCCATATCGGAAATCATGGCCCTTAGCAGCGCCTCTCGCAGGCGTTCGTCCTCGATGGCGGAACATTGAGCCTCGAGCTCTGCGCGCCTCTCAGCGGACAAGGGAACACGCTGGACGCGCTTTGCACAAAAGGGAGCGTCCTCCTGCATGCGAAACGGGTAGTTCTTCTTGTACTTGCCACGCGAGACGAGAATGCGGAATTCGGCGATATCCTCGCCATAACGTTCAAGCAACTTGAGCTTGATCAACTCGCGTCGCGCGTCGAGCTCGGCGGCGAACAGGCTGTCGTCCACGTAGACGATAAGAACCTTCGCGCCATGCTCGTTGACGATATAGACCGCATTGGTGTGGTCCAGAAACATCGGCTCCATGACGTCGCGCCACATCTGCTTCACCTTGTTCGCCCGCGCCGCCTTGGCGGCAAGCTCGCTTGTCGCCGCAGTCGATCGCAGCGTTTTCTGCAGAGCCGACGAAAACGATGTCATCGAAGCCATGCGTTCTGCCCTCCAAGGTCGATCACGGATGCCGCATCCAGCAAATCGCCGTCGAAGCACGACGAGTCGGTGGCGGTGATGAAGGTCTGGGTATCGTCGGCGAGCAGGCCGACCAACGCGCGGCGGCGGCGTACGTCGAGTTCGCTCATCACGTCGTCGAGCAGAAGAACAGGCGAGGTCCCGGTCATCTCGCGCATCAACGCCACTTCGGCCATCTTCCATGCAAGCACGAGGGAACGCTGCTGGCCCTGCGACGCGAACGTCGACGCATTGCGGCCATCGATAAAGAATTCGAGCCTGTC
>USLD01000084.1 GCA_900555495.1 uncultured Slackia sp.
GTAAAACGCATTTCGTTCGAAAGGCGCGGCTAACCGCGCACCAGCTCGACCAGGCGCGCGTCTTGCACCGCGCCGTCTGCGATCGAGACCTTCGCCACGCTCGGCGCCGAACCGCCGCGGGGACGCGACACCGAGCCGGGACACACCAGAAGGCTCGCAGGCGATGCGGCCTTCCCTTTCAGAATACGCGGCACGTGCGTATGCCCGTGCACGGCCACTTGAGGAATCGGATCGCCCGGCTGCAACGCCGACGTGCACCCGTGCAGCGCGCGTTGCAAGTCGTCGGGCGTATGCGCCACCAGAAAACGCACGCCTCCGATGACGGGCGTGGCGAACCGGTCGACCGACCGGCCGTATTCGCGACAGTCGTTATTGCCCAGGACCGCCGCCACCGGAGCAAGCGTTTCGAGCTCGGCCAAGATATCGGGGCCGCAAATATCGCCCGCATGCACGATGAAATCGCAATCGGCCAGCTCGGCGAAAGCGGCCGAAGGAAGCACGCCGTGCGTATCGGACAAGATGCCCACGAGCATGGCTATTCCTCCTCGTCTTCCTCGTCGGATGCATCGATGATGGACGCAGGCGACAGCCAATCGATATACGGACGGCACAGCAAGCGCGCGTCCCGATAGGCCTGCGCCATGGTGACGATGGTCTGTCCCTGGTAGTTGCCCGATTTCTGCAGCTCCACCACAAGCGCCACGTCAGGAGCGGGAGAATCGGTCAGAATCAACGGCAGCAGCAGGTTCATGCTGTTCGTGCGCGGATAATACGCGGGAACGGCGGTCTTGTAATTCCAGCGCACCTGGCGCTTGGCCACGTCGATCGCCGCATTGATGCTCGTGCTCAGGCGATTGAACAGACGAGTATCGCTCTCGATCACGGCGCGCAGCCTCTCGAATCGCTCGCCGCGCGCGCCATCGGAAAGCTCCTCGATGCCGGCCAGGATGCCCAGGCACTCCTGAGACGATGCCAACTCGTCGCGCAGGAAGTTCACCGGCAACCTGTGCACGTTGTCGACCACGATATGATGCACGTCGCACACCACCTCGCGATCGAGGTCGAACAGCAGGTCCTCTTTGCGCTCGAGATAGCTGGCAGGCTGCGGCAACGGATTGAGCTCGCGTACCAGGCGCTTGCCAAGCCTGCCCGTACCCGCCGTGCAGAAGCCCGAGAACGACCACGGATAGCGCGCCTCTTCAGGCTTCTCGGAATCGGACGGCTCGAAGCACGCATAGATATCCTCGTAATGCTTGTCCACCAGACCCGTGTTGAAGACGGCGAAATCCTCGTCGGAAGAAAAGCCTACCTTGTCCTCGAGCGTCAGACGATAGAAAGTGTAGCGAATATAGTTGTGCAGGATGTCGAACTTGCGCGTATTGGCGTCGAGTCCGGCGCCGCTGAAGTCCCACGGCTCATCGAGGGCCAAGTCGGCCAACGTTGCCAGGAATTCCTGCCACGTTCCCAGATAGCCGAAACGCTCGAGCGCCTTGCCGGGAATGACGCGGCGGGTACGGCGGGCGTCGGGACGAGTCGGAGCGCTGGATTGGGCCTGCGCCGCTCTGCTTGTCGACGCGGCCTTCGAAGAACGACGACGCGACGAAGACTGCGCGGCATCTTGCTTCTTGTCGTCCTTTTCCTCAGAAGATGCGGACGCCTTGCGGTCGGACTCGGCCGCCTTGGCGGCGGAAGCCTTTTTCACCTGGTCGGAGGCGTTTGCCTTCGCGCCCTGCGAAGCATCGTCGGCCGCCGCATTCTGCGCCGCTTCCGCCTGGTCATGATTGCTACAACCGCGCCCCGGCCTCGGCGCGCTGCCCGTCTGAGCGGAACGACGTACCGAGGTCTTGCCCGATTTCTGCTCCTCCGCTTTCTCGAGCTGCTCGTCTTTCTCCTGGTCGTTATTAGTATCTATTTGATTGTTAGTAATATTTTTATCTTTATCTTTCTTATTCTCGTCTGCTTTATTTTTCTTTTCTAATTTCTTTTCAGCGTTAACAGCTTCTTTTATATCGACTTTCTTCGATTCGTTATCGTTACTATTTGAACTGTTGGTATCTTTTTGATTGTTAGATTTCTTTTTATCTACTTGAGTATTTTGCTGCGCCTTATCCTTTTTGGAAACTTCATTCGTAGAACGAGAAGCGTCATCGGAAGAAACCTGACGCACGGGCTCTTCGCCCTCTTCGCTCTCGGCAGATACGGATTCATCGACGACGGACGCGTCATTCTCGTATTCCTCGAACTCATGCAGGCAGAACATCGACTGCGACACGCCGCCGATTTCCTTGGTGGACAGGCTTACGAAATCGGACATCTCTTCGAGCATAGGCTTCAGCTTCAAAAAGCCGTAGTCCTCTCGGTTGATGCCCTCGCGCACGAAGCACCAACCCAAGCTTGCCAGCGGATAGTCTTCGTCGAAATCGAACTTCTTCTTCAGCGCACGGTAGATGAACCGACGGTCGTCGTCGGACATGTGCGGTTTGGCGGATTTGCGGGCCATGCGGCCTCCTATCGTATGGAATGAACGGCGAGGCGTTCGCTCGCCGGAATCTGACATGCGGCCATCATACGGAAAACGCGCGGCCCCATTCGCCGCTGCATCGAAAAAGCGGAGAGCCGCGGCGCGCCTGCAACGAACAAGGCGCCGCGCATGGGAATGCACGGCGCCTTGCCAGAAGGTCTTCGTCGAGCGCGGCTATTTGTGATAAGGCTCGCCGCGGCTGATTTTGAACGCGCGATAGATCTGCTCGAGCAGCACGACGCGCGCGAGGTTATGCGGAAGCGTGATCTTGCCGAACGAAAGGCATTCGTCGGCGAAATCGTGCACGCTGCGGCTCACGCCGCCCGATCCGCCCACCACGAAGGTAATGTCGCTTATACCCGAAAGCATCAGCGCATCCATACGTGCGGCGATCCCCTCGCTGGAAAGCTGCTTGCCGCCCACATCGAGCAGGATGACATGCGAATGTTCGGGCAACGCCTCGAGGATGCCCTTGCCTTCGGTTTTGCGCGCGCCCTCTTCGCCGCCGCATTTAGCAGGGTCGCGATCGGGAATCTCCTCGATGGTCACCTTGGCGTACGCCTTCAAGCGCTTCATATACTCGGCGCATGCCTCGACCCAGAATTTCTCTTTCAGCTTGCCGACGGCGATTACGTGGATTTTCACGACCCGGCATCTCCTTTCGTATTCGTGCGCACGATTCTATCCGATAGGCATGCGCTCCACAACGAGGAACGCCATGGTATAGGGCGTCACACGCGGCCAGGCGCTCAACGCCTCGTCGCGGCGAGGGTCGCCCTCGCGCAGAAACTCCAGACGCAGACGGGCGCCGCGATAGCGCTCGGCCTTCGAGGCGGCCTGGGCGTCTACTTCCTCGTAGACGAGCACGCATCCGCCCGTGCGCTCGATATTCTCACGCGTCCGATTGGGCGCGAGCGTCATGACCACATGATCGTCATCGGCCATCATGGGAACGAACACGGCGGCATTAGGTGTGCCGTCCTCGTTCACCGTGGCCACCACGGCGGCACCCGCCACGGCTGCCATCGAATCGGCAAGGTCTTTGCCCTCGAGCGTGGTGAACTTATCCGTTGCGGCATAACGCTGAGACATGGCTGCCTTCCTTCCTACAAAGCATCGCGCAGGGCGGCGAGCTTCGCTTGGACCGACGGGTCGAGCCGCTCGCCGACCGTGTTCTTCACGGCAACGCGAGGATGCTCGTCCAGATCGTATTCATGATGGTTCACTTCGACGGCATGGCTGAAACCGTTCGCGCTCATGCGGTCGACGCCGAAACCGAACACGGTGTTTTGGATGGTGGCGTCGCTGGTCACCACCATGGTCTCGATGCCGCGTTCGCGGGCATCGCGGCTCAGCTTCTCGATCACCTTGTCGGCAGAATCGCCCGCGCGCGAGAACATGATCCTCACGCCGCCGATCTTCTCGCAGGAGCCGTCGGAGAATTCGTTGCGGGCGCCGTCGAATACGATAACCGCCTCGCAATCGCGGCCGGCATAGGCCACAACGTCGTTGATCAACGCCTCGCGCGCACGATTGAACGCATCGTCGGCGTAGTCGGGATTCGGTCCCGTATCGCGCAGATGGCGGTAACGCGAGCCGCTGCGCAGCACGTTGTAGCCGTCGACGATCAGCAGTTTCCTTCTCTGTTTTGCCATTTATATACCTGGTTTCTTTTGGATACCTGGTATTTTTACGCCTGTGCCTTCACGTGGCACTGACGCATCCATTCGTACATGACGGCGGTCGCGGCCTGGGCCACATTGAGCGAGCCGACCTTGCCTTCCTGAGGAAGCTTGGTCAAGAAGTCGCAGCTTTCCTGCGTCAGGCGCGACAGGCCCTCGCCTTCGTTGCCCATGACCAGAACGATCTTGCCATGCAGCGGCGCCTCCCATACCGTATAGTGCGCCTGCTCGCTGGCGCCCGCGACCCAAAAGCCCGCCTCTTTGAGCTTCTCGAGCGTGGAGGCGATGTTGGGAACCTGGGCGCACGGGATGTGGTTGATGGCGCCGGCGGAGCTCTTGTACGTAGCGGCCGTCACGTGCGCGCTGCGCTTGTTGGGAATGATCAGGCCCGATGCGCCGACGATTTCGGCGGAGCGCGCGATGGCGCCCAGATTTCCGGCGTCGGTGATGTGGTCGAGCACCACGACGAGCGCGTTTCCGTCATGCTCTTCGGCATGCTGCTCGGCGGCGCGCAGGATGTCCTTGAAACCCGCGTAGCGATACGGACGGGCCTCGGCCATGATGCCCTGGTGGCTTCCGCGCGCGCTCAGCTCGTCGAGCTTGCGGCGCGTCACCGTTTTCACGGGCACGTCGAACTGACGGGCCTTGCGCAGGATGTCTTTGACCTGGCCGTCCTGCTGCAGGTTATCGGCCATCAGCACGCACTTGACGGGCATCTGGGCGCGCAGCGCCTCGATGACCGGGCGTTTTCCCTCGATGTAGTCTGCCATGATGTTCCTTATCGTTCAGAGCGGCGCGGCCTGACGCCTTGCATATCCTTCGCGCCGCGTTTCGGCGCCTGCTCGTAACGAGCGATTATCGCACGCCGTCATGAAGAAAGGGTCCGCGCGATGCGAACCCTTTCAAGAAACCATGTCGGACGAAAGCCCTGCGAAGGCGAGCCTACGCGCGCTTGATGCGAGCGCCCGCGTTGGTGTCCTCGACCGCCAGGCCCAGGTCCTTCAGGCGGTCGCGGATGGCATCGGCCTTGGCCCAGTCCTTCGCGGCGCGGGCTTCGGCGCGGGCGGAAAGCAGGGCCTCGGCGGCGGCTGCGATATCGTCGCCCTCGAACCCGACCAGCTCGGCGGCAAGGCCCGTCAGTTCGGCGGGAAGGTCGAGCTCCCTTCGAAGGGGAACCTCGATGCCCAGAATGGCGAATGCGCCCATGATGGAAGCGGCGCACACCACGGCAGCCTCCTCGTCGACGGCGCCCGCCGCCTGCTCGAGGTAGGTATTGGCCTCGGTGACCAGGTTGAAGTAGGCGGCCAGCGCGCCCGCCGTGTTGAAGTCGTCGTTCATCTGCGCCTCGAATTCGGCCGATGCGGCCTCGGTGGCGGCAATGAGCTTCTGCGCAGCTTCCGCGTCGACCGCGGCGCCTTCCTCGACGTGGTTCGCGGCCCAACGCAGGTTCTCCACGGCCGTGGCGATGCGAGCCAGCGAGTTCTCGGCGCCCTCGAGGCGCTCGTAGGAGAAGTCGAGCGGCGAACGATAGTGCGTCTGCAGCATGAGCAAGCGCAGCGCCGGCGCGGAGTGCTCGTCGAGCACCTCTTTGAGCGTGTAGAAGTTGCCGAGCGACTTGCTCATCTTCTCGCCGTCGACACGCAGCATGCCCGTATGCATCCAGGTGTTGACGAAGGGAACGTGCCAGCAGCACGTGGCCTGCGCGCACTCGTTCTCATGATGCGGGAATGCCAGGTCGCCGCCGCCGCCGTGAATATCGATCGGGGTGCCCAGGTAGCGATGGACCATGGCCGCGCATTCGGTATGCCAGCCGGGACGGCCCTCGCCCCACGGGGACGGCCAGCTCGGCTCGCCGGGCTTGGCGGCCTTCCATAGCGCGAAGTCGAGCGGGTCGCGCTTGTCTTCGTTCTCTTCGATGCGGGCGCCCACCATAAGGT